>NZ_JAFZKX010000092.1 GCF_017551775.1 Fibrobacter sp.
GCCACCCACGCCGAACGCAAGAAGCTCTTCGAAGCCGCCGGTAAGCGCATCGTGGAACTCTGCCACCAGTATTACGACTTGAACGACGAAAGCATCCTCCCGCGCAGCATCGCCACGAAGGACGCCTTCGAAAACGCCATGCGCCTCGACATCGCCATGGGCGGTTCCTCCAACACCGTGCTCCACTTGCTCGCCGTGGCCCAGGAAGCCGGCGTCGACTTCACCATGAAGGACATCGACCGCCTCTCCCGCAACACGCCCTGCATCTGCAAGGTGGCCCCGACCGTTCACAACATCCACATCGAAAACGTGAACCGCGCCGGTGGCATCATGGGCATCCTCGGTGAACTCGACCGCATGGGCCTGCTCCACAAGGACGCCAAGACCGTTCACGCCAAGACCATTGGCGAAGCCCTGGAACTCAACGACCTCAAGCGCAACCCGACGGAAGAAGCTAAGCAGCGTTACCTCGCTGGTCCGGGCCGCAAGTACAACCTGGTCGCATTCTCCCAGAACTTCATGTACCCGGATCACGACCTCGACCGCGCTAACGGCGCTATCCGCGACGGCGAACACGCCTACACCAAGGACGGCGGCCTCGCTGTTCTGTACGGTAACCTCGCTGTGGACGGCTGCATCGTGAAGACCGCCGGCGTCGACGAATCCATCTTCAAGTTCACCGGTCCCGCCGTGGTGTTCGAAAGCCAGGAAGATGCCGTGAAGGGCATTCTCGACCCGAACGTGGTGAAGGCTGGCGATGTGGTCGTTATCCGCTACGAAGGCCCGAAGGGTGGCCCCGGCATGCAGGAAATGCTCTACCCGACCTCTTACCTCAAGAGCCGTCACCTCGGCAAGTCCTGCGCCCTCCTCACCGACGGTCGTTTCTCCGGCGGTACGAGCGGCCTCTCCATCGGCCACGCTTCTCCGGAAGCCGCCAACAAGGGTAACATCGGCCTCGTGCACACGGGCGACGTGATTGAAATCGACATCCCGAACCGTTCCATCAACGTGCAGCTCACCGACGACGAACTCGCCGAACGCCGCAAGGAAATGGAAGCCCGTGGCGCCAAGGCTTGGCAGCCGGAAAACCGCGACCGTGTGGTGTCCAAGGCTCTGCAGGCTTATGCCGCTATGGCATCGAGTGCTGATAAGGGAGCCGTTAGAGACCTGTCTCTTATTGGTGTGAAGTAAAAACAAATCCTTCGACTTCGAGCTACGCTCTCCGCTCAGGATGACACACTCGAAGCCGGGGTGACAATTCAGGAAAGTCTCTGGTGACTCGTACTAACGAGTCGCCTTTTTTATCCCAGCTTGGTTTCGAGTTCGGCGAGCGTTTCGGCCGCTTCGCTGAATTCGTAATCGTCGACCTGGTTTACAATCTTCTGCAACAGGGTCTCGATTTCGGGATCGAACGCGATATTTTCGTATTCGTCCAAAATGCGCTTGCACCGCGTCGAAGAGCAGGAATCCAAAGCGACCTTCAGGTTGCCCAGCACGCCCTTCAAGCGACCCACAGCTTCCGGGTCTTCGCGTTTCGTAGGTTGCACCGGCATGTCGGCATCGATATCCTTCAACACTACGCTCAAATCCTCGATTAGGTTGTGAAGCGCTTCTTCGAACCTGTTGTATTCCGGGAAGTCGTGCTGCTTCTGCGAAAGCGTGTTCTCGACGGCAGCGCCGAGCGTCTGCACATGCGACGAACCGATTGTCCCGCAAAGGCCCTTGATGGTATGCGTGATGCGCGTGGCCTCCTCGAATTTCGAGGTTTCGACAAGCTTGCGCAATTCGAAATTGTTCCCGCTGTAATCGCGGACGAACCCGTGCAAGATTCTGATATAGATGGTCTTGTTGTTGTTCGCGTGGTAGAGCCCGACAGAAGCGTCGAAATCGCGGACCTTCGAGAACTGCGCGAGGAAATTCGCATCATCGTCGGCAAGCTGCACATTCCCGGTAGAAACAAGCGTCCTGTTGTGCGGCACGGAACTTTCAGAAGCAATCGCCAGGTAATTCGCGAGGTCTTCGTACAGGAGCGAAGGATCGATGGGCTTCACGATATACGAATTCATGCCCGCTTCGAAACACTCTTCCTTGTCTTTCTGGAACGCGCGCGCACTCATCGCGAGAATCGGTACATTCTTGAAATACGGGTCTTCCATGTCGCGGATTTCCTTCGTCGCCGTAAGGCCATCCATGATAGGCATCTGCAAGTCCATGAGCACAAGGTCGAACGAACCCGGCTTCAAAAGGTCGAGCGCTTCCTTTCCGTTGTTCGCAACCATCGTGGTAAGGCCGACGGAATTCAAAAGCGAAACGGCGAGTTCCTGGTTCATCAGGTTGTCTTCGACAAGCAAAATCTTCGCCGGTTTGAAGTATATCTTGCGGTTTTCCTTCTTGGTCGCCTTCTGGTACGTGAGCTTCATGCCCATCGCTTCTTGCAAGGCGCTGAGAATCGAGCTTATCTGTGGCGGCTTCGCGATACAGCTGTTGTACCCGAGCTTCGTCGCCGTATCCTGTTCGGCTTCTTCGAAATGCAGCGGGTGCATGAGCACCTTCGGAATCTTGCGCATTTTCTCGGGAATTCCCTTCGCAAAATCGAAGCCGGTCTCGAGCCCCATCTTGTAATCGACAAGGAAAATATCGTACGGGTCCTCGCCCGCTTCTTCGTGAGCCTGGATGAGGTCGAACGCTTCCGCAGCCGAGCACGCCTCCTCCACGACAAGGTGCAACTTCGTGAGGATATGCCGGAGCACGGAGCGCATATTGGCGCAGTCATCCACCAGCAAGATGTTCTTGCCCGCGAAACTGTTGACCGATTTCCACTTGGGTTCACCCGCCTGCGGCGCAATCGGGAGCGATATGCTGAAGAAGAACCGCGAGCCTTCGCCGGAAGTACTTTCGACCTGAAGCTTGCCGCCCATGAGTTCCACGAGGGACTTCGAGATGACAAGCCCGAGGCCCGTTCCGCCATACTTGCGCGTAGTGGAGCCGTCGGCTTGCGTAAACGCGTTGAACAGGCGCCCCAGTTGTTCGGGCGTCATGCCGATACCCGTATCCTTCACGCTGAAGGCAAGGCGCACGTTCTTTTCGGTAACGTTCTCCATTTCCACCTTGAGGGTGATATCGCCCTTCTCGGTGAATTTCGTAGCGTTGTTCACGAGGTTCGTAAAAATCTGGGACAGGCGAAGCGGGTCGCCCATGAGCGTCTCGGGAATATCGGGATCCACGTCCACGATAAGTTCAATCGGTCGCCCGGCGATACGCACTTCGGCAAGGGAAGCCACCTCGCTGATGACATCCTGCAGCACGAACTGCGTGACTTCGAGTTCCTGCTTCTTCGCCTCGATTTTCGAGAAGTCCAAAATGTTGTTGATGATACCGAGCAAGGACTTCGCGGCATGCCCGATGCGGTCCACAAAGTTGCGCTGGCGTTCCGAAAGATCCGTATCGGAAATCAGGTGCGCCATACCGATAATCGCGTTCATCGGCGTGCGGATTTCATGGCTCATGTTGGCAAGGAATTCGCTCTTCGCCTGCGTCGCCTGTTCCGCAATTTCGCGGGCCGCGATGATTTCTGAAATATCCGTCATCGAGAACATGTAGCCCACCACGGCCTCGTCGGCCTTGAGAGTCACCGCCTCGCCGCGGAACCAGATTTCGCCATGCCCTTCGTTCGAGGGCAACATGAACGAATCCTTCCAAATTACGCCTTCGTCGAACGCCTTCGCGGTCGCTTCCATCACGTTGTCCGGAATGCCGCAAGAAGCAAGGTCTTCTAGCGCTAAGCCCACAAGGCTCCGCCAGTCCTTCTGGAAAATATCGCCGAGATGCTTCGACATGTACTTGATATGCCGCGTGCGGTCGAAAATCATCAAAAGCGAGCGGTCGGCCGAAAGCATGATGGTATCAAGAATCGTATCCTTCTGGATGCCGCTCGTGACGTCGGTAATCATGAACAGGTAGCGAATACTGCCGTCATCTTCTACGAGAAGCTGGAAGAATATTTCCCACCAGAAATCCTCCCCCTTCGTGTTCCTCACCTTCACGAGCGTCTTTCTCTCGCTGTCGTCGAGCTCGCCGCCCATAGCGACCTTGTGCGCAAACTTCTTGAACTGTTCCGAAGGTATGAATTTCCACAACACTTCGCCCTTGATATCGTCGGCATCGGTGAAGAACTTCACGACATTGCTGCTCGCCTGAAGGATATCGAACGAGTCATTCGTAAGGATAAGCGTAAAGTTCGGGCTCGAAAGCAACGTATCGAACAGCGTACTCGAACTCACGCTGTCCTTGAGGTCTTTCTCGATATAGCGTTTGAAAAGTATTCGGGCGACAAGACCCGCAAAAGACATGAGGACAATCACCGCAAGGATAAGCGCGAACTTGATTCCCTGAAAACGCTCGTTGAACTTGGCGACCACGGTATTCTGGTGCAGAATACGAACAAGGTAATAGGGATTCTTCGTCATCGCCGACGCCATGAACACGAAAGTCTGGCGGTGGTTGGTCGTCTTTTCCATACGGACGACATTCCCGTTCCCGTACATCAACAGTGAATCGGCATCGATTGCGCTCGTGACCATATCGAGCAGCGTGCCGATACTGTCGAGATCGATTCTACCCAGGTTCGTCTGTTCCGGATAATACGAAATGATATTGCTGCTGTTGTCCAGCATCAGGATGATTCCGCCATCGGACTTGTCAATCCCGTCGCTCATCGCCTGGTTGATAATCTGGATATCCAGATCCTCGCCGACGATACCCTTGACCCGATTGTTCTTGTCGCGAATCGCCTGCGAAAGCGTCAGAACCTGCTTGTTGAGCGACTTGCGCATGATGGGTCCCGTAATGGCGACACCCTTGTTTCTGGAAGCCTCCAGGTACCAGTCCTTCGTGCGGAACTCGGATACACCCTTGTCGAGAATGTTTCCGCGGCCACTGATGTATTCGCCTTCCACGGAACCGTAGAACACGTCGAGCACGCCTTCGTTCTTATGCACTCGCTTGCCGAGAATGGACTTGGCGTTCTGCTTGTTGATAGAACCGACATTCGAAATGAACTTGTCGAAATCGGCCTGGTGTTTGTTCAGTATGTTTTCGCAGGCCTCGACCGTCTTGTGGAGGCGCAACTCGGAACTGCTGTAGGCAGTCGATATAAGCGTATTTTCGAGATAAAAAAGGAATGCAAAGACCAAAAGTACCGTTGCGACAACAAGCGGTACCATATAGACAATCGATATGCGCCAGCTAAGTTTCCGGCGTTTGGAATTCACAATATTCCTTGTCAATGAGTCTGGTCCTTAAACAGTTCGTAGGTTGCGGGCAATTCATCGGCGATTGCAAGGAAGGCGTCGACCACGTCGGGATCGAACTGCGTCCCCTTCGCCTTTACAATCTCTCCAACGGCAAACTGGTGCGGGTAGGCATCCTTGTAGGGCCTGCGCGAGACGAGGGCGTCGTACACGTCGGCTACCGCCATGAGGCGCGCTCCAACGGGAATCTCCTCGCCCTTGAGCCCGCTCGGGTAACCCTGTCCGTCCCAGCGTTCGTGATGGGCAAGCGCGATATCCGCCGCAATGCGCACCATCGGGTTGTCGTGCAGTTCCTTGGTGGCATCCATGAGCACGTCGTAACCCATTCTCGGGTGCTTGCTCATGATTTCACGTTCCTGCTCGTTCAGTTTTGCCGGTTTACGCAAAATTTCGTCTTCGATACCAACCTTGCCGATATCGTGAAGCGGGGCTGCCGTCGCATAGAAGTCCACATACTCGCTCGACGGGATGGCCTGCGTATACTTCGGGTTGTTCTGCAAGACCTCGGCGAGGCGCTGCACGATTACCTGAGTGCGCTTGATGTGACCGCCCGTTTCAGGATCGCGGAATTCCGCAAGCGATCCGAGACTCGTGAGCATGACCTTCAAGGTACGGCGCAAGTCGGCCGTCTTCTCGTCGACAAGTTCATGCAGGTGGTCGCGCTGGCGCTTGTATTCAAGCTGGTTCTTCACGCGCAACAAAACGAGCTGCGGGTTGAACGGCTTCCCGATATAGTCCACCGCGCCCAAGTCAAGCCCGATCTGCTCACTTTCGTTATCCGATTTCGCAGTCAAGAAAAAGACCGGAATGTTCTTGAGTGATTCCATCCCCTTCATGGCCCTCATTGTTTCGTAGCCATTCATCTCGGGCATCATCACATCGAGAAGAATCAAGTCCGGCAGGACCTTTTCTGCGATTTCGATAGCCTTCTTACCATTCTTCGCAACAAAGACGTCATAGTGATCCATCAAGACATTTTCAAGGACTTCAATGTTCGTCTTAGTATCGTCAACAACTAAAATTTTGGCTTTTGCCTGTTCCATAGCCCAAATATATGCTCAAAAAACCAAATAAATCAACCTGTTCTATTCCAAAATGGAATATGTATGTTTTTTTTAAACAACAAGTTACAGTTTTTTCAGTTCAGGAAGCTCCCAGCGCACCTTTTTTCACCAAAATGGACAATTTTTCAACACAAAAAATCGCTGTATACACATTTTTTCGAAACGTAAATTTATATTGTGAAATAGCGGCTGCGCATAGGGAAGCGTGAGAGATCTTCAGCCGTTTTTTTGTATACAGGAAAATGACATGAAAAAATTTTTCGCCACAGCCCTCGTCATGAATTTTGCGATTGCGGGAGTATCCTTTGCGCAGGATGATATCACTCCGTTCTGGCGCGCGGTCGATAGTCTGAACCTGGGCAACGCGGCAAACGACCTGTACGACGACCTCTCTCTCCTCGACACCATAAAGCTTGGCGGGAAGACCTTCCCCATCACCTGGCAAAGCAGCGACACACTCTTTTTGGGCCATGACGGCCACATCAACGGCAGGTTTGTCGGCGAGAACAAGGAAGTGACGCTCACCGCGACCGTACACGATGACATGTCCAACAAGAAACAGGACGTGGCGTTCAAGGTTTCCATCCACGGCTACGAGCCCTATTCCAACTACCTTTTCGCGTACTTTCCGGCCAACAACAACGAGAACATCTACTACGCGCTGAGCAACGACGGCTATAACTTTACCGTGATGAACAACGGGAACCGCGTGGTGGCCGCCGATACGGTGAGCATCAAGAAGGGACTCCGCGACCCGCACGTGCTGCGCGCGCCCGACGGATGGTTCTACATGGTGAATACCGACATGAAAAGCGACGAAGGCTGGTCGAGCAACCGCGGCATGGTTCTCATGAAATCGCGCGACCTTATCAGCTGGAAGCACGCCACAGTGCATTTCCCCGACAAGTATAAAGGCAAGAACTTCGCGAACGTGACCCGCGTGTGGGCCCCCGAAACGTTCTGGGACGACACCTACGACAACGGCGACGGCACCAAGGGCCGCCCACTCGTATACTTTTCGCTGTTGACCAACGACGGCACCATCAGCTACGACAAGGTATTCTACGCCTACGCGAACAAGGACTTTACCGACCTGGAAGGCGACCCGGTACACTTCTTTGACCGCGGCAAGTCGACCATCGACATGGACATCGTCTACAATCCCATCGACAAGAAGTACCACGCCTTCTACAAGAACGAAGGCGACGGCGGCATCTGCAAGGTGACCGCGAGCTCGCTCATGCCCAAGAGCGGATCCGCCACCGGATCGCAGTGGAGCAAGCCGAGCAAGACTTTGCAGCAGACGACCGAGGCCGTGGAAGGAGCCGGAGTATTCAAGCTCATCAACCAGAATTCCTGGGTGCTCATGTACGACTGCTACGCCAACAACCATTACCAGTTTACGAGCAGCCCGGACCTCGAAAACTTCAAGTTCGTGCAAGACACCAAGACGAGCGGCGCTTTCACACCCCGCCACGGGACCATTCTCCCGATTACCGCCGAAGAAACTGCTAAACTCATAAAGGCCTTCCCCATCAAGGATTTCGAACCGCGGGTGATCGACATCCCCGATTCCATCGGCGTGTGCGACGGCAAGAAGGTCGTGGGCCCGTGCAGCGGCACGAAGATTGTCCCCTACGTGAAGGTCGGAGACGACGGCTGGAACGAGACACTCGATTTGATGGTTGCAAAGGGCGCCACGGTGCAGTTCGGCCCGCACCCGTGGGACGGCAAAATTTGGAAATGGGAAGGTCCGGACGGTTTCAAGTCCACCACCCGCGAGAACACGCTCAAGAACGTGGATGGCGACAAGAGCGGATACTACACGGTCACCTACACGAACGAGACCGGCTGCAAGAGCCAGGCGAGAATCAAGCTGGTCGTCGACGATCCGGACAAACCGTATAAGGAACCGGATACAACGACGCATATCGTCGAGCGCGGCATGAACTCTCTCGACCTCAAGATTTCCGGAAAGGTCGTCCGCACGGAATACTTCAGCGTCAACGGTCAAAAACTTCGGGCAAAACCGGATAATGACGGTGTATACATCAAAAAAGAAATTCTGGACAACGGAGTATCGAGAATTTCTAAAATACGCAGCCGCTAGTTATTGCAAGCACGCCCGAGCTTGATGAAGGCGTTGACGGGGTCGGCGTAGTTCCAGATTCCGCCCAGCACGGAGATTCCCTGTAAAGGGAGTTTCTTAAATTCGTCCAGATTTTCGTGGTCGATTCCCCCGAAGGCGATTACGCGCGGGAGATTCTCGTTCGCGTTCTCGAATATGCGGGCAAATGACTGAGCCCCGAGAGTCTTTACAGATTCAAGTGCCGACTGCGGCTGATAAACAGGGCCGACAAGGACGGCGGAAACCCATTCGGGCAAATTCACGAGTTCTTCCGGGTCACGGCAAATCACGACGCAGTCGATGCGCTTCCAGCGTTCGGGAACATCGCCCGCAAGCACGCCCGCATCGACAACGCAACCGCGAACTTCCAGACGCTCCGCCATGTCGGGAGTGCCGCGCACCCAAATGCGATCGCGGTATTCCAACGGGAGAGAAAGGAGCCAGCGGTCATATTCGCTTTCGCTCGCGGAAGGAGCGCCCCCGCGGCCACGCTTTTGCAAGATGAGCCTCGTGAGCCCACGCTTGAACATTTCCTCGATGTCATCGAACTCGGAGGAGAAATTGTCAAGGCATGTCGATAGCCAAAGCCGCATATCCGCAATATAGTTTTTTGCCCCTCACAAAACTGCGCTTTTTTCACCAACATTTATTATATTCTACGCATGGAAGAAACAATAGACAGTTCCGCAAAGAACGAAGCCCAAGGCAATGCGCCCGAGGCCGAAAACAAAGCGCAAGCCGACGTGCAGAACAATGCACAAGCAGGTGCGGAAGACCTCGCGAAACTCGCCGATGCGACAAGTTCCGAAGGGAGCAGCATCAACAGCGAAGACTACTGGTTCCTGAAACTGAACGGAAATTGCTAGAACATAGATGAAACAGCCCGCAGAACATAAACAGGAAAAGGAACGCTGCATTCTCGTGGGGATTTCCACCCCGAAGATTCGAAACTGGATGGCAAGCGAACAGCTTGCGGAACTCGGGCGACTCGCCGAAACTGCAGGCGCAGTCGTCGTCAAGAGCTTCTTGCAGCGCGTCCAGAATTTCAACCCGGCCACCCTCATCGGCGAAGGCAAGGTGAACGAAGTCAAGCGCGCCCTCGAAGAAGAAAACGCGAAGATGGTCGTGTTCGACGACGACCTTTCCGGCTCGCAGGTGCGCAACCTGGAACAGCGGCTCCCCGGCATCAAGGTGCTCGACCGCACGGGCCTCATTCTCGATATTTTCGCGAAACACGCCATCACGGCAGAGAGCCGCCTGATGGTGGAAGTCGCGCAGTTGCAGTACATGATGCCGCGCCTCACCGGTGCATGGACGCACCTTTGCCGCCAGCACAACGGCGGTATCGGCACCAAGGGCCCGGGCGAAACCCAGCTGGAAACGGACCGCCGCATGATCCGCAAGCGCATTCAGGAACTGAAGAAAAAACTCGAGAAAATCGAGGAGGCGCGCGAAAGCCAGGCCGAAAACCGCAACGACATTTTCCAAGTGGGCATCGTCGGCTACACGAACGCCGGCAAGTCTACGCTCACCAACCGCCTGACCGGTGCCGACGTGTACGTGGAAGACAAGCTGTTCGCGACCCTCGACAGCACGACGCGCAAACTCTACCTGGACGGAGAAAACATCATACTCTCCGATACCGTCGGGTTCATCCGCAAACTCCCCCACAACCTCATAGAGACCTTCAAGAGCACGCTCGGAGTGGCCGCACATGCGGACTGCATTCTGGAAGTCGTTGACGGGAGCGCGCCGGACTACCGCGACCACCTAGAAGTCACGCACAAGACGCTCGAAGGCATCATCGACAAGGAAACGCCCCGCATCCGCGTGTTCAACAAGGCCGAAATCTGCGACGAGGCGCGCCGTACCGAACTTCGGGAAAACTACCCCGAGGCAATCCAGATAAGCGCCCGCGAAAACATCGGGATGGAAAGGCTCAGGGCCGCATTCAAGGAGCAGCTCGAAGCCTGGAAAAAGCGCAGGTTCGCCCGCGAAGAGCAGAAAAGGGAACGCGCCGAAGCCCCATGGCCGGAGGCACCTGCGGTATAAACCAGCGACCAGCAACAAGAGGCCAAATATGAATCGCGATGAACTGAAAGAGAAATACGGAAAGAAGCGTGTGCCGCACGAATGGCGCAAGACGGACTGGTTCACCACTCTCGTCGTGACGTTTTTCGGTTCGGGAATGAGCCCGAAGGCACCCGGCACCATGGGAAGCCTCGCCGCCGCGATTGTCGCCTACCCCATGGCCATCCTGAGTTCCAGATACTGGTTCCAGTACACCCACGTCATCAACGAGCAGACCACCGGCACCCGGTCTTACGGGCTATTCCTCGTCGCGGCCCTCATCGTATTCTTCGCCTCTATCCCGTTCGTGAAAAAAGCGATGAAGGATACCGGCACCGAAGACCCCGGCTGGATCGTCATTGACGAAGTCTGCGGCATCTTCATGAGCCTCGCATTCATTCCGGCCGAAATCATCATCGCCCACCCCTGGATTCTGGCCGCCGCGTTCGGGCTGTTCCGAGTCTTCGACATCCTGAAACCGCTCGGAATACACAAATTTGAGAAATTCCCCGGAGCCTGGGGCGTGATGGCGGATGACCTTCTGGGCGGATTCTACACAGGAATCCTGATCTGGCTCAGTTTCATCGCTTTTCCCTTTCTAGGCTAGCTAGAACTTAATCGGGTAAAGCAAGAACCAGTGGAATTCCGGATAAACTTGTATTGCCGGGGCGGGCAGCTTGAAGTAATTCAGGTACTTGATGAGCGAGCGCGCTAAACGGCTCTGCGGGCGGAAAGCCTCAAGGTCGTAGTCGATGGCAAGATAAACTTCGCGACGCCTATCCGCGTCATCCGCATGGAAATCCATCGCCTTTTCGTTGATGCTCAACCCCGCGGCGAACGCAAGCCAGCTCGGATAATACTTCTGCACCACCGAAGGCAAAAGGCGGTACGGCTTGAAAGAGGCCCAGAAAGTCTGGTTCACGTAGTCGTCGGTAAAAATCGCTTCGCCACGATGGGTCGTCTTGTCGTAGTAGTACGTGGTATTGATCCAGTAACTCCACTTGAGGTCCACATACTTGAAAACAGGCACATAGCGTTCCGCCATCGGCAAAAATCCGCCCAGGGTTCCTGACAGCACGTCAAATATGCTGAAGCCCCAAGCAGGCGAATAGCCGTCCTTCACGTCGATAGCGATATGCGTCGCCATTGCGGAAAGGCCAGCGAACAGGTAAGACTTGAATTCCGAAAGGCCGGCCCAGCGGTAGCCTTCATAAAAACTCTCACCGAGAATCACGCCGGCGGCAAAATGCCCGAACTTGTCCAAGTTCAGCGCATAATCGAAATCGTTCTCGAAATGGAAATGGCTTGAATCGTTATCCCACCAGCCCTTCGCAAACACGAACACATAGGCGGCCGCATAAGACGAAAGCGTTATTCCGCCAACAGCCCCCGCCTTCCACCAAGAAACCTCAGACTTAATATCAACGGAATCCTCGCTGCGGTAATCCCATGTGGAATCACGCCAGGTCGGCGGGTCGAAAGGAGCCGCCAGAACCGGCTGCGCGAGGCAAGCCAACGCAAACGCAAAAACAGCAAAACATTTTGAAAGTGAAAATTTCACGCCCGTAAAGATAGATTTTTATGGTTAATAGTCAATGGTCGCTGGTTACTAGTTTTTCCATCAAGAAGAACAAAGCAAAAATCCCCAGAGTTTATACTCTAGGGATTTTTAAAGATCTATTGACTAGCAACTATTATTAGTCGCGGGCCAAGAGGAGCACGCTGTTCTGGCCGCCGAAGCCGAAGCCGTCGGAGAGGGCGTACTTGAAATCGTGGCTCGTATTCTTGTTGGCGCAGACATCCAGGTGGATGCGTTCGTCCTGGTTGAACACGTTGGTGGTCGCGTGGATCATCTGGTTCTGCAGCGACTTCACGGTGATGATGGCTTCGAGAGCGCCAGCGGCACCCAGGGCATGGCCAATCATGCACTTGGAGGAGTTCACCTTGAGGTTGTCAGAAGCACCGAAAACCTTTTCGAGGGCGGAGCATTCGGCAACGTCGCCAAGCGGAGTCGAAGTACCGTGGGTATTCACGTAGCCCACATCCTTCGGGGAAATACCGGCATCGCGGAGAGCCATCTGGATGGCGAGACGCACGCCTTCGCCGTCTTCACGCGGGGCGGACATGTGGTGAGCATCGGCGCTCATGCCAACAGCGGCAACACGAGCCAGGATGTTGGCGCCACGCTTCTTGGCATGGCTCAGGCTTTCGAGAACGAGGATACCGGAACCTTCACCCATGACGAAACCATCGCGGTCCTTGTCGAACGGACGGGAAGCGGTAGCCGGATCGTCGTTGCGCTTGCTCAAGGCATGCATCGTGGTAAAGCCAGCGAGAGCGAGCGGGTTCACGGTTTCGTCGGTACCACCGGCAAGCATGATATCGGCGCGGCCAAGACGGATGGCGTCAAAAGCGGCGGCGATGGAATGGTTGGACGTAGCGCAGGCAGAAACGACTGCGAAGCAGGGGCCCATCCAGCCAGTGCGGTTGGAAACCTCACCTGCCGGCATGTTGGTAATAGACATCGGAATGAAGAACGGGGAAACGCGGTTCGGACCACGGTTCGCAAGCATCACCGCGTTGTCCGTATAGGCCTGCATACCACCGATACCGGCACCGATAATCACGCCCGAGCGGGACGGATCTTCGGCCTTCGGGTCGATTCCTGCATTCTTCATGGCCTGGAAAGCAGAATAGACGGCATACTGAATGCACTTCGAGTACCTGGACTGGTCACGGTTGCTGAAATATTCAGAGCTGTCAAATTCCTTGACCGCAGCAGCGATCTTGACGGGAAGCGTAGAAACATCGAACCTGTCGATGGTAGCAACGCCGGACTTTCCCTGCAGCAGGTTGTCCCAGAGGATGTCGGGGGAATTGCCAAGGGCCGAAACACAGCCCATACCGGTAATTACAACTTCTTCCATAGTAGTTTCCTGTATAACAAATTAACGAGGCCGAATATAGCAAATAATTTTCTTACATTAAAGTGTTTTATTTCTCATCATCCTGTAAGTTAGACAAAACAACAAAAAAGGCGGACAAATAACACTAATTGTAAAAGAGGCTCATTGACCGCCACACAAAAAACTACATTTGCACCCGATATGACTAAAAAGAAAAGCTCTTCCAACCTGGTCTGGATGGACCTTGAAATGTCCGGACTCGACCCTGAAAAGGACGTCATCCTGGAAGTCGCGACCATCGTCACCGATGCTGAACTGAACATCCTGGCCGAAGGACCGGTCATCGCCATTCACCAGGGCGAGAACGTCTTCGAATCCATGGACGAATGGAACACAACGCACCATACCGCAAGCGGGCTCGTGGACCGCTGCCGCCGTTCGCGCTACTCCACCGCCGACGCGGAAGCCGTGACGCTCGATTTCATAAAGCCTTTTACCGAAAAGACCAAGAACGTCCTGTGCGGGAATTCCATTACGCAGGACAGGCGCTTCCTATATAAATATATGCCTAACATTTCGAACTGGCTTTGCTACAGGAACATCGACGTCAGCTCAATCAAGGAACTGACCTTCCGCTGGTACCCGAAACTCGAGGAATTCCAGAAGGAAAAGCGCCACGAGGCCCTGAACGACATCCGCGAAAGCATCGCCGAACTCGCCTACTACCGTAAGACGATTTTCAAATGATAAAGTTTTTCAAGTGAAATGAAGTATTATTACGACCCCCAGAACCGACTCCCTTACAAGAAAAGACTCCGCAACCGCTGCATCGCTATTACTTTGTTCGTCATCATATGCGCATCCATAGGATCGTGCATATATATATCCAGTAACGCCAAAGAAAAAAGCCTGATAGTAAACGGCGTCAAGCAGACTTCGTCCGCAGCGGACCCTTCCGACCAGATTGAAGACGGGATTTCCACAGCGGAATCCAACAACGATTCCCTCAAGAAAGCCCCGAATGACCCCATAACCGAGCCCGCCTTGAAGAGCCTTATTGGCCAAGCCGTGGCAACAACGGATGCGGCACCGGAAGCGAGCAATTCCGCGGACATCGATACCGCGGCAAAGGCCATTCCCGAAAACGACCCCGTAGATTCCGCGCACATCAAGGCCCAGAAAGACGTGTTCCTCGCCGAGAAAATCGACAACATGCTCCGCCGATTCAGGCCCATGCACAGCGCCATCCTGGTAGTCGAACCCAAGAGCAACGAGATTATCGCCTGGGGCGAAACGAAGGGCTACAAGGTGCAGAACAGCCCCGACTACTTCGTGAAGGAAACCTTCCCCGCCGCATCGCTCGCGAAGACCATCACGATCGCCGCCGCCATGGAAAGCAACCGCTATTCGCTGAATTCCCCGATTCCGGACAGAGGCGCGCACCACACGCTGTACAAGAACCAGCTGCGCGTGCCCGAGAACTACAAGGGCGCGACCATAGAACTACAAGACGCCTACGCGAAATCCGCGAACCCGCCGCTCGCCATCATCGGCATGAACACGGGTGCAAAGCGCCTGCGGGAAGCGGCACGGAACCTGGGTTACAACATGAACTTCCCGGGCGGAATCCCGGCGCGCTCCGCCTACAACCCGCCCGATTCCGGTTACGGCCTCGCCGAAGCAAGCTGCGGTTTTACCGAGGCGACGACCCTCACGCCGCTCCTTGCCGCAGCGCAGGTCCGCTCCATCCTCCTGAAGCAGCCGCTCGAAATCCCGTGGGCAAAAGACATCCCCGGCTTCGCCCCGAAATCGCGCATCGCGCTAGACGTGGGCAAGTTCAGCGAGAACACCTATTACGGGCTGCGTCAGGCAATGATACGCTCCGTCACGAACGGAACCGCAAGGAGGCAGATTTCGACCCGCAACATGGCCCGCAAGAATTTCAACGCGCTCACCATCGGCGGAAAGACCGGCTCTCTCGACGGGCAGGACCCGCACGGGCGATACGAATGGTTCATGGGATTCGCGCAGTCGAAGGACGACCCGTCGAAGGCGGTCATCGTCGTCATCATGCAGGTACACGACCTGCAGGGCTACCGCTCGCAGCCCGCATGCCAGGTGGCGGCGATGATAATGAACTACTGGGCCCACCAGACGCTCTGGCCCAAAAAATAACAGCGCAGTAATTACTAGATTTAGAATAAAATACGAGGATTTTTATGGAACCTTCCTGGTGGAACTTGATACCGACCTACTTTGACGGAATAGCCTTCACAATTCCCCTGTTGAACTTTGAAGTCCACTGGTACGGCATGATGTACATCTTCGCCTTCGTCACCGCCTACTTCACCATGTGGAAAATCAATTCGAAGGAAAATCTCGGGTACACGAAGGAACAGTTCGACAACCTTTTCGTGTGGGCCATCGCGGGCATCCTCATCGGCGCCCGTCTGGGGTACGTATTCTTCTACAAGCCGGCCTACTACTTCGCGAACCCGACGGAAATCATCCTCCCCCTCACGCACGACGCGCTCGGCTGGCACTTCACGGGAATCGCGGGAATGAGCTACCACGGAGGCATGATTCTCGGTACCATTTTCGCAGTCATCGGGATGAAGCGCAACAAGATGGATTTGTGGAAGACGCTCAACCTCTGCTTCCTCGCGGCCCCGCTCGCCTACACCTGGGGACGCTACGGCAACTTCATCAACGGGGAACTCTTCGGCGAAGTGACCACGAGCCCCATCGGCATGTATTTCCCGCTCGCGCACGACAGTCCCATCACGAACCCGATTCTGCACCACCCGAGCCAGCTCTACGAAATGCTCTTCGAGGGCGTCATCCTCTTCGCCGTTCTGTACAACCTGAGGCGCATCCCGCTGCTGCGCGACAAGATGCCGTGCCTCTACCTCATCGGCTACGGAACCTTCCGCTTCTTCATCGAGTTCTTCCGCAGGCCCGACGCTCATCTCGGGCGCGTCGACCTGTTCGGCATGAGCCGCGGGCAGACGCTCTGTAGCCTCATGATCCTCGCGGGAATCATCTGGTTCGCCATAATCGTCTACAGGCAGAAAAAGGCCAGCCAGCAGGCCAGTTCCAAATAAGATTTCCGAAGTCCCGAAAGGGCTTCGGCATTTTACACTATATTATATATACAGAAAACCGGGCGCCTGAGCGTCCGGTTTTCAAATTCGACTTGAACGAACTTAGTTGGCTTCTTCCGGGTAGACAGAAACCTTCTGGCGATTCGCGTCAATGTGTTCGAACTTCACCTTGCCATCAACGAGGGAGAACAGGGTGAAATCCTTGCCCATACCGACGTTGGTGCCCTTGTGGAAGTGAGAACCGCGCTGACGAACGAGAACGTTGCCAGCCTTGACGGTTTCGCCCGCGTACTTCTTAACACCAAGGTACTTGGCGTTACTGTCGCGGCCGTTACGTACGGAACCTTGACCTTTCTTGTGTGCCATGGATTAAGCCTCCTTAGCCTTGCGGAGAGAGTTCTTCTTGACCTTGGCCGGCTTCGGAAGACCCTGGGCAATCTTTTCCTTGCGAGTGAGGGGCTTGTTCTGCTCCTTCTGCTTGGCAAGGGCAGCCACGCGAGCGCGGTTGCGGGTAATTACTTGAGGATCGACAGCAGCGGATTCTGCGCCGGAGCGAAGTTCCGTGACCAGCACCTCGGTATAGCCCTGACGATGACCGTTACGGCGTTCGTAACGAGTGCGACGCTTCTTCTTGAACACGATGACGGTGTCATACTTGCCGTGGGCAAGAACTTCAACCTTCACGGAGGCGTCATTCAGGACAGGGGTGCCGACTTGCACTTCTTTTCCGGAGAAAAGAAGAACGGACTTGAGCTCCAGTTCGGAACCAACAGCGGCGTCAATCGTGGGGACCTTGTAGGCCTTGCCCAGTTCGACTTTGTACTGGAAACCACCTGTTTCAACAATAGAATACATTTTTGTAATCCTTTTAGGGTTGCTATTGGGGCCACGAAATATAGAAAAATTGCATCCATTGTAAAGGGATTAGCCCGTTTTTTTCTATCTTTACGCTGAAAATTTATAAAGGAAACACGAATGAACAAGATTATGAGCCTTGACGGCGACTGGCAGATGAAGTGGGACACCGAGGATTCCGGCATATCCAACCGTTGGTACGCCACATTCCCCGAAGACACCGAGACAGTTTCGGTTCCGCACATCTGGGAAAGGTCGTTCGAGAAGCTTCTGATGTCGCAAGACTGCGCATTCTACTTCAAGCGTTTCACTATCGACGACGAAAAACAGGTCACCAAGCGCATATTCCTCCGCTTCGAGCGCATCGCCACACACGCCACCATCTGGCTCAACGGCAAGCTGCTCGGCGACCACTTCGGTGCCTACACGCCTTTCATTCTCGAAACACAGAAAGCCATCAAGCTCGGTGAAGAGAACGTGCTCTGCATCCGCGTGGCCAACATGGGCGCCGCAAACAGCCGCATCGACTTCGGGCGCGAGAGCAAGGAAGGCGCCAACGACCGTTACGCCCACCCGGGCGAAGTGCCGGTCGGCCTGCCCTGGACGCAGTACCCGTTCGGAGGCATTTTCGGACACGTGGACCTGGTTCTCGGCAACGCGGCCTTCATTTCGGACCTGCATGTCGAGCCCGACATGGACCAAGAACGCGTGACGCTCGAAATCGCGTTCAACAACCCGCGCGGATTCAGCACGCGACTCCGCATCCTCATGCGCAACCCGAACGGCGACGTGTACGAGTGGTTCAAGGAAAATCCGAAGCTCGACAAGGAAAACACGACCATCCGCATGACGCTCAGCATCAAGGATTTCAACCGCACCAAGTGCGTGTGGAGCCCCGAAAAGCCCAACATGTTCGCGATCGAAGTCCAGATGGAAATCAAGGGCGGCAAGGGCAAGGCTCCCGAATACTCCTTCCCCGTCGTGCGCACATTCGGCTTCCGCAAGTTCGACTGCATCAAGGGCGACTTCTACCTGAACGATTCCATCCTCAAGCTCCAGGGCGTGTGCTACAACCAGCAGTGGAGCGAGGGCGGCCTCTGGACCACAAGCAACCCGAACCTCAAGAAGGACCTCCTCGCCGTGAAGGCGGCGGGCTTCAACACCATCCGCAGTTGCGGCGCACCGCTCAGCACCGAAGCCCTCGACATCTGCGACGAAATCGGCCTCCTCGTTTTCCAGGAATTCCCCATCCACACGATGCGTTCCACGCTTACCGGTCTCGACTACGCGAAGGACCTCATCAACGACATCGTCAGGGAACAGCACAACCATCCGTGTATCGCGGCCTGGGTGCTCGGTTCCGAGAACGGCACGTTCATGCTCCAGAACGGCAACAAGCTCTTGAACACCATCAGCCCCGTCGACATGACGCGCCCCACCATCAGCAACCTCGACAGTATCTACATCGATAACGAGGGCAACTTCCACAAGGATACGGGCAAGCTTCTCCCCGTCTCAGTCGACCGCATTTCGCAGTTCGCATCGCTTTCCGTGCGCCCGAGGATGAACCCGAACGCCGCCTACACGCACTACCTCGCCCACTGCTTCAACAAGGACGAAGAAGAGCTCATGGTGCCCGATTCCGGATTCGGCGACAGCCACTTCCAGGACGGCGACGACAATTCCGCGACCGACGTGAGCAACAAGATGCTGGTGACCATCAAGAACCACACGCTGCTCCCGAACACGGCTACGAACATCAAGGGCCCGCGCGCCAACAAGAACCAGAAGGCAGTCAAGAACACGTACAAGTCCATCGAAACCTTCATCAAGGAATCCGGCTTCTCCGTGTGGGACTCCGTACCCGCGTTCATCGAAAGCTCGCGCTCGATTGCGGCCAAGAGCAAGCTCGACCAGATTACCGCCTTCCAGAGCAACCCGCAGATTTCCGGCTTCTTCCTGGACCAGTGGGCGGACTTCGGCACGGACTTCTCCGGTGTCTGCGACGAAAACCGCAAGAGCAAGGGACTCGAAGGTTTCTGCAAGGAAATCACGACCCCGAGCCGCGTGCTCATCAGCGAACTTGAACACGTGGTCGCCCCTCAGAGCGAAGTGAGCTTCCAGCTTACGCTCCTGAACAACGACCGCCTCGAGAACGTTTCTGTCGACGTGAGCCTCGTCGACGCTTCCGGCAAGGAACTGAGCAAGCAGGAAATGCTCCCCGAAGAAACGACCGGCAAGACAAGCCTTACGCAGCTCGGCATCTGCACACTCATGGCGCCGCGCAACACGGGCAAGTTCCAGATTCGCATCGTGCTCAAGGACAACGGCAAGGAAGTCCATTCCTCCGCCGAAGACCTGATCGTGATCGAAAGCGCCGACGTGAAGAGCGCGATGGACAAGGTATGCTTCCTCGACAACAGCGAAGAATCCAGCGACGCACTCGCCGCCCTCTCCGGTCCGGAAAAGATTATCTTCACGGCAAACCTGAGTTCCTGGCCCGATGAAATCCTGAACAAGATTGTCGACGTCACGAAGAATGGTGGAAAGACGCTCCTGCTTTCGGACATGACACCCGAAGACATCGACTTCATGAACCAGAGCCACAACTTCGACTGCACGGTCGAAGCAAACTGGAGCACCGGTGCAAACGGCATCAGCCTGCACTACCTCCCGAAGGGCTCTGCTCTGCTGCCGGTGTTCGGCGGTGCAAACATCCTCGACCACAACGCCGCCGCGGTGATGCCGGGACTCTCCCTGAACGAACTGCCGGGCGCAACCGTGTTCGCGCGTTCCGTGAGCATCAAGGACGGCGAAGTGAAAACCGGCGTGGACATGCAGATGATTCCGTTCGGCGCAGGCAAGATCATGTTCAACCAGTTCAGCGTGTTCGAAGGCCTCGAAACGAACGCCCTCGCCGACGCGCTGTTCACCGCCATCGTGAACCTGCTCTAAGAAGCCAACAAAACGAAAAATTTAAGGTGCGGTCTTGCCGCACCTTTTTTTACACACAAATGAATTATCGTCTGTTCACCGATTTGAGAAATTCTTTCGAACATTCTCCGACAAGCACTGCATCAATTCGATAATTCAAAGTCGTATTGTTTAAACTATCCCCTTGGCAAACAAAAGACGTTTTCCAATAGGCTTCAACTTTCTTTCCATAAAAAGCCTCTACCTCATTTCTTGATGCAAGATTTTTCGCAAAATGAACCTGTCTGCCATCGAAAGTTTCCAAGGCAACCGTTGGTGGTCTAGGCATCGAAATAGTCCTTTTTTCATTACTTCCAATATGCGAACACGACGAAAAAGACAAAGCAGGCAAAGCCGTTCCCGGAAGACCATGTAATGTGTACAAGGGCTTCGCCCAAGAGCCACATTTACACGATACCGAGTCCTTCAAATTCCATACGGGATGTTCTTCTATAGGTTTGGCATCAGCAATATAGATTGAATAAGTATCGGAGCAGTCACCGCAATCATCACGTCCAAAAGCGGCGCACAATTCCACACTTGGCTTTTGCGCATAAAGAATTCCACAAAAGAACAATACAAGGTATTTTCTCATTATTCACTGACTCATTTTGTACACTGTTGAGAAAACCAAATCGCTTTTTGCTCGGCAACCGCTGCTTTAATATAAGATAATTTCATCTATTCTTGCATGTATTCAGTCCAGCAAGAATCAAAAACAAACTTGAAACGAACCGAATCTTCGAGAATATTTACTTTTTTTGATTTAAGGCACTGCGCATGTTGGTTGAACTTGCCCTGCACTTCTTTTCTCTTTTCTTGTTCAATAGTTTTCGCAGAGTCTACGATTTCAATGTGTTTATTTTGAAACTGCCGTGATACATTTCTGCGACAATTATATTTGGTTCCGTCAATAATAACAGTGCCAGAAAAATTGCTCCTTTCACAGAAGCATTCATTGTATTGGGCCTTCCCTTTACAATGATTATGAATTTCTTCTAAAATCGACAGAATCTTTTTTACGCCTCCTTCATTCGGCAATGGAGGAACAGCCGTTTGGAGCGTATTCTTTCCATTAGAAGGTTCGATGATTTCGCTCTCTTTTTTTAGCGTGTGATCATCTCTGTCAGAACATCCAGAAAACAATCCCAAGACGAGCGAAAATAAAAAAGCCATCAAAATCTCATAAGGAACCCATTCGATGAAAAATAACAAACCGTGAGCGACAAAGCCCCTGTTCTTAAACAGGGGCGGTCGCGACCTTTGACCACTTAGCGCTTTAGCGCTTATGTGGGCATGGCCCCCCTTGCGGGGGTAGCGAGCGCATACCAGAGCAATTTAATACCCTAGACGTAGCGCGAGCGGTCGTACCGTGAGCGACAAAGCCCCTGTTCTTAAACAGGGGCGGTCGCGAGAGCGAGCGCATACCGGAGCAATTTAATACCCTAGACGTAGCGCGAGCAGTCATAAAAAGACTCGGCGTGGAGAGAACACGCCGAGCCAAGCACCCAAGTCCGATACCTCGCGACTATAAGTTAATGTCGTGGGTAAAAACAAACCTGTATCAGTAAAATACACAAAAGTGTGAGCAAAATCAATTTTCTATATTAAAAACATGACTCAAAATTATTCCAACTTGGAAGAATATTCCGAAATCTTGGCAAAAAACGCCAAAAACGCAAGTAAGACTATCCGCACCCTGAGCGCCGACAAGCGTAGCGCGGTGCTGAACCTCGTGGCAAAGCTGCTCCGCGAGCAAAAACAGGCCATTCTCGCCGCAAACAAGCTCGACCTCGAGGCCGCAGCCGGCAAGCTCGACGACGCGAAGATGGACCGCCTGACACTGAACGACGCCCGCATCGAAGCCATGGCCAAGGGCGCCGAAGAAATCGCCGCCTTCACCGACCCGCTGAACAAGGTCCTTGAATCCCGCGAACTCAAGAACGGCATCAAGATCAGCCGTGTTGCCGTGCCTATCGGCTCCGTGTTCTTCATTTTCGAAAGCCGCCCGAACGTCACAATCGACGGCGCATGCCTCTGCTTCAAGGCGGGCAACGCGGTCATCCTCCGTGGCGGCAAGGAATCTATCAATTCTGCAAAATGCCTCGCCGGAATCTTCCACAAGGCTCTCGCTGAAAACGGCATCGACGAGAACGCCGTGCAACTCGTGACCGAAACGAGCCACGACCTGGTGGGCATGCTCCTGCAGAGAAGCGACTGCATCGACCTCGTCATCCCCCGCGGTGGCGAACGCCTTATCCGTGCGGTTGTGGAACAGAGCAAGATTCCCGTCATCAAGCACTTCAACGGCATCTGCCACGTGTATATCGACAAGTCCGCCGACATGGACAAGGCCGTGAACATTCTCATCAACGCCAAGACGCAGCGCACCGGCGTGTGCAACGCCATGGAATGCGTGATTATCGACCGCCATATCGATGACGCAAACGTGAAGAAGCTTCTGGACTGCCTCGCCGACCGCGGCGTAGAACTCTTCGGCAACAAGGACGCCCAGAGCCACGACAGTCGCATCAAGGATATCGGAGACGATTCCAATTACCACCACGAATACCTCGCCCTCAAGGCAAGCGTCAAGTTCGTGGACAATGTCGCCGAAGCCTGCGACCACATCGAAAACAACAGCAGCCGCCACACTGAAGCCGTGGTCGCCGAAGACGCGTCCGTGCAAGATTACTTTGTTGCAAATGTGGACAGCAGCAGCGTGATGGTGAACGCGAGCACTCGCTTCGCCGACGGTGGCGAATACGGTCTCGGCGCCGAAGTGGGCATCTCTACCGACAAGCTGCACGCTCGCGGTCCCATGGGAGTCGAGAGCCTTTGCACCTACAAGTGGGTGCTCCGCGGCAACGGCCAGGTGAGAGGTTAAGATGAAATTCGATGATTTAATCAAAGAGATCAAGTTCGAAGTTGAATTCGGCGGCGTAAAGCTTGCGCCGGCTATCGTGCAAGACGCCGACAAGGGCGACGTGCTGATGATGGCATGGATGAACGAAGAAGCCCTCCGCCGCACGGTCGAATGCGGAGAAATGGTGTTCTGGAGCCGTAGCCGCAAGGAATACTGGCACAAGGGCGACACCAGCGGCAACGTGATGACCGTAGTGGAATGGGCCGCCGATTGCGACTCCGATGCGCTACTGTTCAAGGTCCGCATGCAGGGTCCGCAGGTCGCTTGCCACACGGGCGCCCGCAGCTGCTTCTTCAAGACGTGCGACAAGTAGTACATTCGTTACAATCGGGAAATACGCAGGCGAACGATTAGTTATATTGTAACTGATGTTCTCACTTGTCAGCAAAATCGTCAGGAGGCTAACGCGTCTACCGTTCTCGGTTCTCGCGCTAAGTGCGATTCTTGCCGTGCTGAGCATTTTCCCGATCAGCCACCTGCGCTGGGACATCCAGCTACAAGACACGCTCTCGTTCTCCAATCAGGAAAACAGCGACTACAAGAAAATCGGAAAGGATTTCGGCGGGCTCGGCAGCCTTACCGTCATCCTCCGTTCCGATGACAGCCTGTTAAACTACAACACCGCGAAGACGCTCGCCGAGCACCTGCAAAAAGATACGCTCGTCCATTTCGTCGACTTCGAGACCGACGCTGAATTCTACACGCGCAATTCCCTGCTCTACATCGACGAAAGCGACCTCGACACCATCATCGACAGGGTATCGACGCTCAAGCGTACCGCGCTCGCGAAAAGCAACCCGTTCCTCATCGACCTGGTAAACGAAGATACCGTCCCGGCCCTGCCCGCAGGCAAGGCGCAGGCCGACCTCGACAAACTGCAGGACAAGTACTTCGGCCTGATGGCGACGCGCTTCTCGAACAAAGAAGGGACGATTCGCGTGGTGGACATCTACCCGACGCATTCGCATTCCGACCTTTATACCAGCAGGGCCCTCCTCTCGGCAACAAGCGAATACCTCGCCGAAATCAATAACGGGAAAGAAATCGACGTCTACTACACCGGCAAGGTGTACGACACCATACGCCAGGGGAATACGATGCTCCCCGAAGCGAAGTTCGCCGGCAAGCTCACCGCGCTCCTCATCCTGCTCCTGTACATCATCAATTTCTACAGGCAGCCCCAGCTGATTTTCATTTCCTCCATCGCAACCGGGCTCCCCATACTCTACACGCTCGCGCTCGCTTCGCTCCTCTACGGGCGCATAAACCTCTTCACGCTCCTGCTCGCGCTTGTTCTCCCGGGGCAGGCCTGCCAGGTCGTAAGCCACGTGCTCAAGCGGTACTTCCTGGAACGTGCCAGGAACCTCACCCCGCAACTCTGTATCGAGAGCGCCGTGCTCGGAATCGGGCCTTCCACATGCGCGTACTCCTGCATCATGGCGGGGCTCTTTGCGTGCCTGGTCTTCGTGCCCCTGCCCGGCCTGCAGGAACTCGCCGTACTCGGCACCCTCGGCACCCTGCTGAACTGGTTCGTCACCATCCTCGTCACCACCGCACTGCTGCGCGTATTCCAGAGGAAGCAGCCGTTCACCGTAAATGACTTCCGCATCAACCGCGAATACACCATCCAGCTTTTGCCCCGCGTCCTGAACATCGTCCTCATCGTAATCATCTCCGTCGCAAGCCTCGCGAGCCTCATATACGGGAGTTCGAACCTCAGGTTCTTCTACGACTTCAAGAAAACCGAAATCCAGAAGCCGCCTTCCATCGCGGACTCGCTGCTCGCGCAGACCGGGTTCCCCGAATACGACCCCATCATCGTCGAATTTGCGAACGAGGAAGCCGGCAAGGAACTGTACCGGAACTTCCTCACCCTGAAGAAGAAGGGCGCCATCCCGACCATCAGCCACCTGTACACGCTCGCGCAGTTCAGCCCGAACATGAGCGAATCGCGTAAGGCGAAACTCGACTCCCTGCAGGGCATGCTCACGGGCAGTTTCCTCTCGAAAATGGATTCGAGAGAAAACAAGAGCTTCGCGCTCATCAAGGAATCGCTCGCCCGCCGGAACCTGGACGTGCACGACCAGCCGAAAAACGTTTTGAACAAGTTCCGCGACAAGAGGGGCAACAACGGCGTATTCGCGTTCATTTTCCACAACATAGACCCCAATGACGGTCTTGCGTGCAGGCGCCTCAACAGGGATATCGAAAAATTGCAGGGCATCCAGGACGACGAAATCCGAGCCACCGGACTTCCGGTGATACGGGCGACCGTACTCGACATGATTTTGCAGAACCTCGACAAGACCATCGCAGCAGGAAGTTTCCTGGTGTGCCTGATGCTCCTGATTTACTACAACAGGCTATCTCGCGCCATATTCACGCTGTTGCCATCCATATTCGCCATCAGCTGGCTTCTCATTCTGATGAGGCTTTTCGGCATCGAACTTTCCGTGTACAGCTCTCTCGCCTTCCCCATCATCATAGGCGCAAGCGTCGACGGCTCACTGCAGCTATGGACCGCTTTCTACAACAAGCAGGGCGGCACGGCCCTCACCGTAATGCAGAAGAAGTTCTCGGGCATCGCCGTAAGCCAGATGGCCTCGCTCATCGCCTGCTACGGTCTCATGATTTCTTCGCATCCCGGCCTCCGGAGCATCGGGCAGGTCTTGCTGCTCGGGCTGATATGCATTTTCATGGCGCAGTTCACCATATACCCGCTAATCGCGGGCGCGCTTGACCACTACAGAATCAAAAAGGCTTTAAGAAAATCAAAATGACACGCGCACTCTCTACAAGAACCGAAAATATCGCAGCATCGCTCACCGTAGCCATCGACACGCTCGCAAAACAGATGATTGCCGACGGCAAGGACGTCGTGAGCCTCGGGGCCGGCGAACCGGATTTTCCGACCCCAACGCCTATCCAGGACGCAGCCTGCGAAGCCATCCGTGCCGGAAAAACGCGCTACACCGCGCCCGTGGGCATTCTGGACGTGCGCAAGGAAGTCTGCAGCAAGCTCAAGCGTGAAAACGGCCTGGACTACGCACCCGAACAGATCATCATGACAAGCGGCGCGAAGCATGCCGTATTCAATGCGCTCGCAGCGCTAGTGAACCCGGGCGACGAAGTCATCATCCCCGCGCCCTACTGGGTCACCTACCCCGAACTCGTGAAATGGCTCGGAGGCACCCCGGTGTTCGTGCAGGCGGGCGTCGAAAACGATTTCAAGATTACCGCGGCGCAGTTGCAGGATGCCGTCACCGAAAAGACGAAGGCGATTCTCCTGAACAACCCGTGCAACCCGACCGGTTCCGTGTACACGCGCGAGGAACTCGAAAGCCTCGCGAAGGTCATCGTAAAGAACGACATTTACTGCATCTCGGACGAGGTGTACGAATACTTTGTCTACAACGACACCTTCTACAGCGCAGCCGCATTCGACGGGATGGCCGAACGCACGATTGTCGTGAACGGATTCTCCAAATCGTACTGCATGACCGGATGGCGCATCGGCTACGACGCCGCACCGGCGCCGATTGCAAAGATCATCGGGAAAATCCAGGGCCAGGCGACACACCACCCGAGCAACGTGGCGCAATACGCCGCCCTTGCCGCACTCCAAATGGGCAAAACCGAAGCCGACAAGATGTGCGCCACCTTCAAGAGGCGCCGCGACTTCATGGTGGAACGCATGACCGCCATTCTCGGCGAAAGTGTCAAGGCACCCGCAGGGGCGTTCTACCTGTTCCTCCCCATCGCGAAGCTCTACGGCAAAAAAACGCCCGACGGCAACAAGATCGGAGGCTCCATCGATTTCTGCAAGTACCTGCTCGAAAGCGAAGGGCTCGCCATCGTCCCGGGCGCAGCCTTCGGCGACGACACGTGCGTCCGATTCTCCTATGCGGCAAGCGACGAATCGCTAGCCAAGGCCTGTGAACGTTTTGAGCGCGGAGTAAAATCCCTCCGCGAGTAAATGCCATGTTCCGCATCGTCAAGCCGAACAAGCAAAAGCCCTTCACCATAGGGCGAAAGGAAGGGAGCGATCTCCACTTCCCCGAGCGCTTCGTTTCGAGAGAACATGCCATCATCGAATGCAAGGAAACCGCATCTGGCTGCGAATGGCATATCCGCAGCCTCACCACGAACAGCTTTACGCTCCTGAACGACGTCCAGGTCACCGAATCGGAAATCCACGACGGCGACATCATCGGAATCGGCGTGAAGCAGATGCGCGCCAACCTGAAGGACGGGGAACTATCGCTGCTGCTGTTCGATGCAAACGACGAAGTGGAAAGAATCGAACTCGAAGACACGCCCGCAACGCGCGAGATTGACGACGAGGGATCGAAAAACGAAATTCAGTTCCGGGCGTACGAAAACGGAGCCGAAATCCAGTTCCGCCATGCCGTAACCGACGAGAAAGGCAAGCGCTACAAGAAGATCGTCCTCGGCGAAAACGAAACCACCCGTTACGACCAGACGGAAATCACCGCGAAGGATGGAGCGCTGCTGCTCCGCAAGGCATCCGTAGGCTTCGACATCCACGTGCGCAACCTGGACGTATTCACCGGAAAAAAGCAACTCCTTTCGGGCATCGACTTCGACCTGCCCGCAGGCGAAATCCTCGCCATCATCGGGCGCTCCGGGCAAGGAAAATCCAGCCTCCTGAAACTTTTCGAAGGAATCTACCGCAAGGGCGAACAGAGCGAAGTGCATATCGGCGGTGTCGACTACCGCTGCAAAAAAATCCGCGAACACATCGCCATACTCGCGCAAGATCCGCCTCTGCGCGGTGACCTTACCGTAGACGAGACGCTCCGTCACGGCGCAAGAATCGCGATGGATTCGCACGACTTCCACAAGAACGCCGAAGGAAGGCTCGAGAAGTTCTGCGAACTCTTCGGGCTCAGCGACCGCCGCAAGAACCGCATCAAGACGCTCAGCGGCGGCGAACACCGCCGCGTCGCCCTCGCCGCAGAACTCATGGGCAACCCGGGCCTCATCATCCTCGACGAGCCGCTCTCGGGCCTAGACCCGTTCAATTCGCGCATCCTCTGCTCGCACTTGAAACAGCTCGCCTTCCTCGGGCATACGATAATCCTCACCACGCACAGTTACGAGGCGCTCCACATCGCGAACAAGGTACTCGTGCTGCACCGGGGCGAACAGGGTTTCTACGGGACGCCGCAGGCCGCCTACCAGTATTTCAAGACGAACGATCCCGAGACAATCCTCTCCAACCTCGGGCACGACGCCTCTTCGGCCTGGAAGGAATCGGGCATCGCGAGCCGCGACACCGTCAAGGACAACTGCAACCACATTTACTTTACGAGCCGCAAGAACAGCGAATCGCTCCTCTACGGCATGAAGCTAACGCTCAAGCAGTGGCTCCGCGACAAGGGAAAGACTGCGGCGCTCCTTCTGCAGCCATTCATCATCGGGTTCCTCTTCTCGCAGATATTCTCCGCGACGTCTTCGCTGTGGACCGTCTCTTTCGCGATTATCCTTTGCGCCAACTGGTTCGCGCTCTCGCTTTCCATCCGCGAAATCGTGCAGGAAAAAGACATCGTGCGCGGGGAACTGCGCAAGGGGCAGAAGGTCATTCCCTACTACTTCGGGAAATTCCTGCTCCCCACGCTGGCGGCGTTCCTCCAGACCGCAATCGTATACGCCTTCGTGGCATTCCGCATTCCCGTCCATCCTTCGCCGGCACTGCTTGCGGCCACGTTCGCATGCACGGTAGCACCCGCGGTGGCGATGGGCCTGCTCGTCAGTTCCCTCTCCAAGAATTCCGGCCAGGCGAACGCATTCCTCCCGCTCCTCATCATCCCGCAGGTGGCACTCGCTGGAGCGCTCGTCCCCTTCGACCAGATGCAGCATATCGGCAAATGGCTTTCGACCATCGTCTGGTCGCGCTACAACCAGAGTTCGCTGCTGAACATCTTCCTGGAACGCCCCGATAACATACGGAACGCCATTTCCGCGCTATCGCTATCCCTTATATTTTGTATAATTACCGCAATCATTCTCCACAGTTCGAAAAAAGCAAAATGACCGTAAACGACGTACAGCATTTTCCCCGTCCATTCAACGACAACTACGACCTGATCGGAACTCTCGGCAAGGGGGGAATGGGGCTAGTCTACAAGGCTCTCGACAAAAAGCTCAAGCGCGTAGTAGCATTCAAGATCTTGGACGCCTCCGCTGACGGCGAAGCCATCCAGAGATTCTACCTGGAAGCCCAGGCCATGAAGGAACTGGACCACCAGAACATCGTGCATGTTTTCGACTTTGGAAAGCAAGACAACCAGCTCTTTATCGCGATGACGTATGTGCAGGGCTACTCGCTCTCCGACGTTCTCCAGAAGCAGAGCAAGCTTCCCTTCGACGCTATCGAACTGATTGTCCGCCAGATTGCACGCGGCCTCCTTTACGCCCACAGCAAGGGAATCGTCCACCGCGACGTGAAACCCTCGAACATCATGCTCACGCGCGACAACCGCGTCTACGTGATGGACTTCGGCATTTCGTACATCCAGGAGATGGAAAAAGACAGGCTCACCAAGACGGGCATGACGATGGGAACGCCCGAATACATGAGCCCTGAACAGTGCCACGGCGACGAAGTGACGCTCCAGTCCGACATTTACAGCATGGGCGTCATCCTTTACGAAATGACTTGCGGCCGCCTCCCCTTCCAGGGAAACCGCCCCGTCGAAATTGCGCTCAAGCACGTGCAGGAACCGCCTCCGGATCCCAGGCAGTTCCGCCCCGACATGCCGCCGGGACTTTCGGAACTCATCCTCAAGTGTCTCAAGAAAAAACTGAACGAGCGATTCCACGACATGCAGGAATTCCTCGACGAATGCGACCAGGTGTTCCCGCAAAAAGAAACGCACGGGAACATGAAAATCGGCAAGAAGCAATCCCTGTTGCGTCACGGCACCACTTCCATAGCCGAAGCCGCCACGAAGCTCCCCTCGCACGTGCGCGTCATCCGCAGGCGCCTTACCGCGCTCGCCATATCGCTGTTCCCGCTCATCATTCTGCTGCTTGTGCTCCTGATGCTCACGTACAAGCCCGAAAACATGCTGCAGCAACTCGAGTGGGACGACGCCATCGGCAACTTCGAGCAGACCGCCATAGAGGCGGACGTTTCGGGTGGATACTCGCTCGACAACCTCACAGACGGCGACCTCAAAACCGCATGGCTCACCGCGATGCCCGCAAAGCCGCAGAACCCCGTGCTCACGATCTTTTTCGACAACATAACGCTCATCACGCACATCGGTTTCGCCGTCGGTTACCAGAAATCCGTCGACGACCCGTTCGGTGACCGCTTCCGCATCTTCAAGAAGCCCAAGTCGCTCACGCTGGAAACTAAAGAAGGATTCAAGCAAAAGGTGTTGCTCGAAAACATCAAGGGCATGCAGTACCCGAAAATCCAGGCCATGGAAACGAGCGAAATCAAGGTCTACCTCGACGAAGTCTACGAAGCCGACAACAAGGATTTCGCGATTTCCGAGATAAGGATGCTCGGAATGCAAGTCCACTAAAATTTTTGACATAGTCCCGCATGCGGGGCGACCTTATTGGAACATGCGATTTTCGCGTGTTCTTTTTTTTATCAAGAGAGGAAAAAATGATAAAAAGGGAATACGGCAATTTGCAAATGATTCGCAAATTTGAAAACTGGCGAAACGGAGGCCGCAAGGCCTCGAACCGGCCCAAGGGCAACTTCATCGAATCGCAGGCGGCGGCATACCTGCGCAGGCTCGGCTACGAGATTCTAGAGCGCAACTACGCCTACCAGGGAGGCGAGCTCGACATCGTGGCGAAGGAAGGCGAAACCATCGTCTTCGTGGAAGTGAAGTCCGTATGGAACAACCAGCAGGGGAACCCGGCGGCGCGCGTGAACGTAGCGAAGCAGAAGAAGATTTGGAAAACCGCCTGCCATTTTTTGCACACGAAAAGCGAATTCGCCCCGAAAGGGTTCGACCAGCCCTGCCGTTTCGACGTGCTTTCGGCGCGCGTTTACCAGAAACCGCTGCAATTCAGCCACATCAAGAACGCCTTCGAAGGCACGCAGGTAGTCCCGCAGTGCTAGCGGCAGGCAATCCGTAAAGCCCCGGAAGCCGCATGTGCGAGCCTTTGTTATATTATCGCCATGCGTTTTGAAGTCCATCCCGATAATCCGCAGGCGAGAATCGTGAAACTCGCCGCAGCCGCCCTCGAAGACGACGGCCTCGTACTCTACCCTACCGAGTCCGGCTACGCCATCGGCTGCAACGCCGAATCCCCGAAGGCCATCCACAAGCTTTACGCCCTCAAGAAGCCCATGAAGAAGTTCTTCATGGCGCTCATCATCCCCGACATCCGCTCGGCGACCGACTACGCCCGCATCGACAACTTCGCCTTCAACATCATGAAGCCCCGCGTGCCCGGGCCCTACACGTTTATCTTGCCCGCCGATCCGCACATCGCCCGCCGGCTCGACGTCAAGCGCCCCGAAATCGGCGTGCGCATGCCTACGCATCCGTTTTTCAAGGAACTCTTCCAGCACTTCGACAAGCCCATCCTGAGCACGGCGGCGAAGCTTTCTGAAGAAGATATCTACGAGCCCGACGAAATCTGGAAAACCTTTGAGCACTCCGTCGAAATGATGGTAGACTGCGGTCCCATCGAAATCAACCCGACGAATATCATCAGCCTCATCGGCGACCGAATCGAAATACTGCGCGGCGATCTGCTCGACCCGTAGTCACGCCCGCATCTATCCTATCTCAGAAGAACACCCAGACGGCAATCCAATAAGCCATCAGGGCGAATTCCATGCCCTGCGAAATTTTCGAAAGGAACGTGGAGCCAAATACCGAAACGCATAGAGCGATGATGCGCGTCCACGGCATGTCGAATCCCCGGTAGTACAACGATATCCCGCCGAACAATTCAACCCACAGCCACATCACCTGCGCCATAATCAAGAAGCGACGACGCTTGTTCGGGAGCGCCGTAGTCGAGACGCACAGCGCAAGCGAAATCATTCGCAACGGGTACGATTCCATCGCCGGATCGCGCATATCGCCCGCCAAGAATGTATAGGCGCCAAACAGCAGGAGCGAGCCCACGATGACAAAGGCTTCCTTGAACAACCTTATGGGGCGACGCCAGAAGAACTGCGCCAAGGCGAGCGCAAGGAGGCATGCGACAGCATTCATCAACGGAGTCATGGGGCAACCTCCATTGTGTCCGCCGGGGCAAGCGAGCGCATGTACCGCACGAGGGCGCGGGCTTCCGATTCCGTCAGGCGGCCTTCGTACGGATTCATGTTCGCACGTCCATTCAAAATCACATGCACAAGCGAATCCTCGCCGAGGGAATCGAGCCGAGCCGCAATCAACTTTTGCGGTACCGGATAGAATTCGCGTATGAATTTTTCATTGAACTTGCCGTCAGTCCCGTGGCAACCGCTGCAGCGCGCATTCCATACCGCGCGGGCATGGAGCGAATCGGGAACTGTCGCATCAGTAATCACTTCGGACGGGATATCGGCCGACGATTGCCGAATTGCATTTTCCGATGCACCGCCGGCATAGAACATCCCCGCAAGGAACCCGACAGCGGCAAAAGAGAACACGGCAACAATTTTCCACGCCAGCGAATGCGTCTTCGAATTCGAGACCAAGTCCGCAGCACTCTTATCCGTCGCTATTTTCCAGAACGGGCGCACGCACAAGACGACAGCCGCCACGAGCGCCACAATCGGGTAGAAGAGCGGAGCCACATTCGGCAAAACGACAGAGACCGTATCGAACGCAGGCCGGGACACGGCCCAGAGCGTGTAGACAAGCGCCACGAGCACGCCCACCAAAAGAGGGAAGCGCAGCACGATAAACTCCCGGCTCGTCAAGGGTTCCGTGTGGTGTTCCACGACAGGAGCAGACTTTTCATCCAGTTCGCCGAACAAAAGTTCGTTGCCTTCGATGGGCTTGCGGAGCTTTATGCGCAGAAGCACGAGCAATGTCGTGAACAACCCGACGGAGAAGGCGACAAGACCTGCATCGATTTTCCCGAAACTCCCGACGGACGGGGACACAAGGAAGAAGCGTTCAAGCCAGAGCCCGAACAGCACGGAGAACGACACGGCGAGACGCCCGAGCGGACTTTCGCGCACAGGCGATATCCACCAGAGCTGCGGGAGAAGCGCGCCGAATGCGAATACGGAGAAGTTCCATTCCCCCTTCAACGCGAAGATCCAGCCCCAGAACAGGAACATCAGGAACGAGAAGGCCATCATGAGCTTTTCGAGCAATCGCACGCGGCAGCCTTCCGCCACAAGGAGCATGTTCACCATCGCAAGGCCCGAATATATGGCGCCCGCGATGAAGTACAACGGGAAGAACGCCCCCTGCCACTGCGGCACGAACGTCACCGCAAAATCGAGGCTCACCACCGTATGCACCCAGAGCACAAGCGGGAACAGGAGCCACGCCATCGGGCGGCGCAAGTCCTCGAGCACCTGGAAACGTTCCGAGAACAAGTGTATGGAGAAGTAGACCAGCGAAAGCAGCGCATAGACGGCGATGCAGCAGAAGTCCCACACCAACGGGGAACGAAGGTTCGCAAAACTCCCCCGCGCATCCGCGAAGGGAATGACCATGTAGAAGTTCTCCACCACACCGAGATGCATGAGCGGGAAAATCGCCGCGACCACGAGCGCACACAGCGTCGTGAGTTCCGCAAGGAGCGACGTGCGCCGGTCTAGCCGCACGCCGAGCGCCAGGAGGATTGCCGAAATGAGGGTCCCAGCATGCGCGATGCCTATCCAGAAGACGAACAGGCTTACAGGCACGCCCCAGAAGGTACGCGCATCCGTCGTCCAGGCGGCAGGGCCTTCCCACAGGCTGTAGCCGAGCGCACAGAGCCCGGGCAACAGGAGCGCAAGCCCCGCATATAGGAGAATCCTGAAAATCAACGGCGCTCCCCCATGTAGACTATGGACGGATCCAGCGAAGCAACCGCCTTTGGGGCATAGAGCACGCGGTCTTTCGCGGCAAGCACCATCGGGGACTTTTCATCGAGCCAGTTGCCGAATATGATAGCGTTCTTCGGGCAGGCGACGGCACAAGCAGTCGTCACATCGCGACCACGCCAATGCTCGCCGGGATGGAGCGCCTTGAAATCGTGGCGGTCATCCTGCAAGCGCTGCAGGCACAGCGAACATTTTTCCATCACGCCCTTCGTGCGGACAGGAACGTCGCTGTTGAACTGGAGCGAACGGCCCGAATCGACCGGATCATCGAAATTGAACTTGCGGGCACCCACAGGGCAGTTCGCCCCGCAGAAGCGGCTCCCGGTACAGCGCTTGTACATCATGGCGGAGATTCCGTCGGGCGTGTGGTTCGCGGCCCCCGTCGGGCAGACCTTCTCGCAGGGAGCATCTCCGCAGTGGAAGCACATCGCGGGAACACCGCCGCACATCTCGATCCAGTGCATGAACTGCCCGCGGGCAGCCTGCGCCCGGCCCGAAAGCGGAATGTTGTTCTCCTGGATGCAGGCGAGCACGCACTTGCCGCAGCCGTCGCAGGCATCCAAATCAATCGCCATGCCGAAGCGATTCTCCGTAGAGGCGCCAGGAGTCTTGAGCGCCGAGGGCATCGGGACGCGCACGAGCTCCATCGCGGGCTTCATCTTCGAAAGCGCGAGACGGACCTCGTTCTCGAAATCGGCGAACGCCGGAGTTTTCTTCGCAGCCTTGACTGAAGGGCCAAACAAGCCTTCGCGGCAGCCGAAAAGGGCAAAGCCCGCCACCGTCACCGAGAAAAGCTTCAGGAACTCGCGCCTATCCATAAACTACCTGTGGCACGCGGCGCAGTACGTGGCCGCCCGTTTGAAATTCTTTGAACTTGCGGTCTCGCCCCTGTGGCAGGCAAGGCACGACTGCATCGTGAAATTGTCGCCGCCGTACACGTCGGCCATCGAATTATTTTTCGCAGGTCCGCGACCCGCATTTGCCGGAACAGCAGTGCCGGCCGAACGGTGACAATCCGCGCACTGCACGCCTGCGGCCGCGTGTACTCCGTGGTGGAACACCACGTGCTCCGGCAGTTCGGAGTCGTGCCACCAGGGGTATGCCGGAGCGGCGGCGAGCGCCGAATCCAGCTTCTCGATTCCGGGATTTTCAGTGAGCGGCAAGCGGTGGCAATCCATGCAGTCCGCCTTCGCAGGCAAGTACGCCTTCGCCCCGGATGTGGCACCCGTATGGCAGTGACTGCAATCGAGCCCGATGTTCTCCCCGTGGAGCGCATGCAAAAAAGCAATCGTATTCGGGCCACTCGTATCCGCGCCCACGCGCACCGGAGCAGCCTTCTGACAAAACAAAAAATCCGCCAAAAAGAAAGCGAAGACAACGGCAAAAACGAGCCCCGCCCACTTGAACGGGGTTACTCCTGAAAATGCGCCTTGTCGTTTCAACAGACTCATCCCTGTAATGTAAATCTAACATCTTTTAAAGCGCAGCAAAGTTCCGGTTTTTTGTAAAAAAACGCATGTAAGCAAAATTTTCCGGCATATTTTGCCCGCGAAACCGTCTATATAAGTAGACAGGAGCGTCTCCTGTTCGCTACGCAGGGCCGCTGCGTCCGATTTTACAACACAAATACAACAATTGCTTTACATTTGGAACTTTTTGTTGTATATTTAGAGGTATGAGTACCGTGGTTACAAATATCCGAATAGATAAAGAGCTCAAGGCTCAGGCTACCGAACTCTTCAACGACTTGGGGTTGACTCTGTCCCAGGCCTTCACCGTTTTCTTGAAGCAGGCAGTACTTCACCAAGGCCTGCCATTTGCCGTCACCAGACCCCCGTCCAAAGAACTCCTCGAGGCGATAAAGGAGGGCGAACAACTCGCCCACGACCCCAACGCCAAGACGTACGCAACGCCACAGGAACTTTGGGACGAGCTAGGCATATGACGACAGCTTCTTACAAGTATACCGTTCGGGCGACAAGCAGTTTCAAGAAAGCCTCAAAGCGATTAGCCAAACGGGGAAAAGACTCCCAAAAACTGAAAGATGTTGTTGACATCCTTGCCAAAGGGGAAGATCTTCCTGAATCCTATAAAGACCATCCTCTTGTAGGTAATTGGGTTGGTCATAGGGAACTGCATATAGAAGCCGATTGGATGTTAATCTACAGAATCGAAGAAAACATTTTAATTCTTGAACTCGTAGATACGGGGACGCATTCCGATCTGTTCGGGAAATAACGCTCCGGCTTATTTCGGCCGGGTCGCGTCATCCGGATGTTTCAGGATGTACAGGAGCCATGCAGCCATCATCTTGGCCTCGGCAGAATCCATCGGGGCGATTTCCATCGGGTCCCACTGGTCGGGGTGCTTGGGCTCGGGCTTCATCAAATAGCGCACGAGGCCCTGCGGGTCTTCCGCATACTGAGCGACGTTATCCTTCATGGGAGGCGCCGCAAACTTGCGTGCCCAGCGGTGGCATCCCTTGCACTCGTTGTTGTAGTATTCCGAAGCCTTCGTCTTGAGTTCGGGCGTCACGGACGGCAACACGAATGCGTCAACCGCGAAAAGCAGGCTCACGGCGACAACAATCAATATGCAAATCCGTGAACCGCGCATATCTACCTCAGCGGGTTCTTGTCGCTCTTGTACCACTTCATGAACTCGGCGATGCCGTCGTGCAGGCTCCAGTGGGGCTTGTAACCGCATTCCGCCTCGAGCTTCGTGGTGTCGGCGTTCGTCTGGTAAACATCGCCCGGCTGCATCGGCAGGAATTCCTTCTTCGCGGGCTCGCCGTAAGCGTTCTCGATTTCGGCGATAAAGTCCATCAGCTTCACCGGATTACTGCACCCGATGTTGTACACCTTGTAGGGCACACCGTTCGGGCACTTGTCGGCGACCGGCATGTGGTCAAGCGCATGCACAGAACCTTCGGCGATGTCGTCGATGTAGGTGAAGTCGCGAATCATGTCGCCGTTGTTGAACACCTTGATGGGTTCACCCTTCGAGATGGCACGGGCAAAGAGCATCGGGCTCATGTCGGGCCTCCCCCACGGGCCATAAACCGTAAAGTAGCGCAAGCCCGTCATCGGGATGCCATAAAGTTTCGCATAGGAATGCGCCATCAACTCGTTGCTCTTCTTGCTCGCCGCATACAAACTAACAGGGTTGTCGACCTTGTCGTCTTCGCTGTAAGGCACCTTCGCATTCAGTCCATAAACGGAACTGGACGAAGCGTAGAGCAAATGCTTCACCTGGTTGTGGCGGCAGGCCTCGAGAATGTTGAGGAAGCCGACCATGTTGCTCTGCATGTAGGCGTACGGGTTCGTGATAGAGTAGCGCACGCCCGCCTGTGCCGCGAGGTTCACCACCTTGTCGAACTTCTCGGCGGCAAAGAGCTTGTCGATGGATTCCTTGTCGGCGAGGTCCATGCGAACAAAGCGAGCACCGGAAAGCGTCGCGCTTTCGAGCATGGAACCGAAGGGAACGTCGGCCAGGACGCCCCCATTTTCAGTGCGGAAACCGTTTTCCCACAAGCGCCCGTACTTGAGGCGCACATCGTAATAGTCGTTGATGTTGTCAAGCCCGACAACCTCGTCCCCGCGGGCCGAAAGCATCGCCATAATCTTCGAAGCGATAAAACCCGCTGCACCTGTCACCAGAATCTTCATTCCAATAGTCCTATTTTTCAAAAAAAGTAGAAAATATTTTCACCTATTCTAAAGGCAGGGTCAAGATTGAAACGGACTTACGCCCCACATGGTAATACGCCAAAAAGATTTTCCCGTCCCTTATGTCAAGACGGTATACACTCGCATCCGCGGACACGCGCTCCTGTTTCCACGTATGTCCGCCATCGGTACTATAAAGCAGGGCGAAGTTATCACTAGGCCATCCCTCACGAACGACAGCCGCAAAGACATCGCCTTTTACAAAGAAATCCTTCAACCAAACATCCTTGCCGCCATAGCTCGTTTCGTGTTGCAATTGAGCCTTCCCGTCTTCTATCCGATAAACGAGCACCCGGTTACCCGAAGAACCGAGTATCCAGCTTTTGTCATTCCGGGCAAAAATCGGAAGAGTACTTTCCACGAAATCACCCGCATACACCCTTTCCCCATTTTCCAACTTGCATTTCGGTCCCCCATCCGGAACCGAATCGTTCACGCAAACAATACGAACCTTGCGATAATCCCGATATTTACCAATGGAATCCCACGTCATATAGTCCTCACCCGACACATAAACCGCATCGAAGTCGGCATCCTTTTCGTAAGACTCGAGAATCATATGGTCATCCATGGAATAGAACTTCGCAAACGACGTCAAGTTCCTGATTTCGCTTTTTGTCCAGGTGGCACCCCCATCATATGTTCCAAGGACTGCGGGCAGTTGCTCTATGATACCATACGAACCGAACAAGAAAAGCGAATCGGGTCCCCGCACAACCATTTCTTCAATATGAAAGTCCTCGAATTCCGCAGGATAAACCGTCTTTTCGCGAAAGGCCTTCGAGGACGAATCCTTATACGACGCGTAAGCGAAAAACACGACGCCCAGCAGCATCAAGACAAGGAATGGTGCTGTAAAGAGGGTAATTACGATAGTTCTTGTCTTCATGCAAACGCTCCTATCCTGTATCGAAAAGTAGAAAAAATCTATAATTACAGGTATGAAGAAGATTTTATTCGCCATATTGGCCGTGTATTTCGCACAGGCTTTCGCCGACACTCCCGAAGAATGGATCACAAAAGCGAACGGCGTGATAAAACAAGAAATCCGGGCATCGAGCAACTCGATACACTCCGCCTATTCCCTCGGGAGCCTCCAAGAAGCCTCCGCCATCCTGGATTCCGCACTCCAACGGTTCCCGTACCGCATCGACATCTGGCTCGGGCAAGTCCAGCTAAACGGTGAAATGGAAAACTGCAAGGCGCAAACCAAGTATTTCGAGAAAATCCATGAACTGTTAAAGACAAACAAAGACAAGTGCGAACTCAAGGGCGGGCAAAAGATCGCCGATGCCGACAAGCTCCTAGAAGGAGAATTCACGATTGCCGCCAGAAAGTACTTCGAGACAGAAAACGACCCCTGCTACGAAATGCTTGCGCGCCAGATGCTCAAGTACCTCCCCAACAGCGTAGAAGCGCTGAACGCCATGAGCGTCGTCCACTTGCTACAACAGAACGACAGCGCGATAGTTTATCTAGAACGCGCCCACAAGGTCAACCCCTCCGACTGCATCGTAATCCACAACATCGCGGAATTCTACAAGCGCAAAGGCAACACGAAAAAGCACGAAGAATATACCATGAAAGAAGCGCTGATGTGCAGACAGAAATAGAAAAGGCTATATTAGAACTATGATGAAAAAGAGTTTCGCATTTCTTTTGATGGCGTTCCTTCTCGCAGCGTGTGGCGACGACGACAGCAGTTTCGCCCCGCGCGACGACGAGTCGTCCAGCAGCATTGAAGAGGAGTCTTCTTCTTCAGTCAACGCGAAGTCGAGTTCTAGTGCGAAGTCCAGCAGCAGTGTGAAGTCTTCCTCGAGCGTCGCGTCTAGCAGTTCCGCGAAGTCCTCTTCGAGCGTCACACCGCAGTCGAGCTCTAGTGCGAAGTCCAGTAGCAGTGCGAAGTCTTCCTCGAGCGTTGCGTCTAGCAGTTCCGCGAAGTCCTCTTCTAGTGTCACGCCGCAGTCGAGCTCTAGCGCGAAATCCAGCAGCAGTGTGAAGTCTTCTTCGAGCGTCACTCCGCAGTCGAGTTCAAGTGTTCCCAGTAGCAGCGGCTATGTCCCGTATGACCATAAGGCTGATTTGGGTGATGCTATTCGTATCAAAAGCAGCGATTACAAGACCTTTGTTGATGAACGCAATGGTCGTAGCTACTACTACCTTACGATTAGAGGGAAGAACAAGGCTGGTGAGGTGGATTCCGTAACCGTGATGGCGGAAAACCTCAATATAGGCAAGATGATTGGTTGGGCCTTGGATCAGGCAAACGATACGTTAATCGAGCGTTACTGCTACGATAGGGATACTACAAATTGCGATCGTTATGGTGGCCTCTACCAGTGGGCCGAGATGATGCAGTTGCCGAGCCGCTGCAATACCGAGAGCTGTGCCGATTTGATTCAGCCGAATCATCAGGGAATCTGCCCCGATGGCTGGCGCCTGCTGACGCAGGATGATTTTTATATAGTGCTGAAATCGGACAACGCCGAACATGGTATTGAAGATGTCCGAGCTAGAGGTTTCGGTGGCTATAACTACACCGGCTATTCCCTTGTCGGTGCCGGGTATGTGCTGGGTCGTAAACTCAAAAATATAGGGGAAGCCGCTGGCTGGTTTTATACCGAAGAAGCGGAAGAAGCTCCCGCTGAAGGGGCCTTTGCCTCATCTACAGCAAAAATTGGAGAAATTTTCAGTACCTACGAGATGGCAAAAACAAATGGTCTCTCCGTCCGTTGCGTAATGGTGGAAAAACAGGCCGAATAAAGCATGTATTCGGGAAAAGAATCGGCGACCCCGGAACAAGTCCGGGGTGACAGCAGGAAAAAACATCTTCCTGCAGTTTAATACGACACCCGCGGTTCGCGAAAGCCGATGGGACTAACTAGTCACGAGGCTTTCGCAGTACCCGATTCTTGCATTTTCCTGCAATAAGCAGTCCCATTCCATAGCCCCTCTCGTGTTTCTTTGCGGAGAGAGGCTCTTCGCTAAACGAACACTCGAACGAAGTGAATGTGTGAGTGTGCAAAGAGCCTCTTGTAGCAAACTTACTTATAGAGAGCGGTTCTGATAAGGAGAGGTGATTCCGGGACAAGCCCGGGGTGACAGGCTCCGGAAAGAACAATCCGATGCTGACCTTCGTCAGCATGACATCTGGCATGACGTCGGTATGACAAGCCGGGGCGTTGCGGGGCGGCGAGCGCCCGCTCGTGATGTGAACCCCAAAAGTTAGACACAACTTTAGAGGCTAGCATGACAAAAATACACACAGAAGAAGAATGGCAAAGAGTCCTCGACCTGCACAAGGAGGGTATGTTGCCTAGGGCGATAGCTCGCCTAGTTGGCATA
>NZ_JAFZKX010000093.1 GCF_017551775.1 Fibrobacter sp.
GAGCGAGGGGCCCGCGGTATCCTTGAACGGGTCACCCACGGTATCGCCCACCACGGCAGACTTGTGCGTATCGGAACCCTTGCCGCCGTAGTTACCCTTCTCGACAAACTTTTTCGCATTGTCCCAGGCGCCGCCCGCATTGTTGAGCATGGTGGCAAGAGCAAACCCGCTCGCAAGCCCGCCCGCCAAAAGTCCGAACACGCCCGCGACACCCATGGTAAGTCCCACCAGCACAGGCACCACAACCGCAAGCACCGAGGGCATAATCATTTCGCGCTGGGCACCCGTCGTCGAAATTTCCACGCAGCGGGCATAGTCCGGCTCGCCCGTCCCATCCATGATTCCCGGAATCTCGCGGAACTGGCGGCGCACCTCCTCCACCATCGCGCTAGCGGCACGGCCCACCGCCTTGATGGTAAAGGCACAGAAAACGAACGTCATCATCGCCCCGATGAACAACCCGCCGAGCAGCATGGGGTTCATCAAGTTGAGGTTGTAAATCTGCATGAAGTCAGCGTAATTCACCTTGCTTGCGACCATTCCGAGAAGGTCCCCGTTCTCGGCGATGGCACGCGTGCCGCCGTCCAGGAACTTGACGCCCGAAATGCCCGAAAGCGCTTTAGCGAGATCGCTCGCGCCGTTCGCGAACGCCACGGAACCCACCTTCCACACACCCTCCGCAGAGGATGCGAGGTGTCCAAGCCAAATTTTCACTTCTTCTACGTAAGATGCGAGAAGCGCCATCGCAGTGAGCGCTGCAGAACCAATAGCGAAGCCCTTGCCCGTCGCAGCGGTGGTATTCCCGAGCATGTCGAGTTCGTCGGTACGGGCGCGCACTTCGGGATCGAGGCCCGCCATTTCGGCGTTACCGCCCGCATTGTCGGCAATCGGCCCGAAAGCATCGGTCGCAAGCGTGATGCCGAGCGTGCTCAGCATGCCCACAGCGGCAAAACCCACGCCGTAGAGGCCCATAGCCATATTCTCAAAACCGCCCGCACAGCCGAACGCGGCCACGATGCCAATCACGATAGTCACGACCGGAAGCCCAGTGGAGAACATGCCGACGGAAATGCCGTCGATAATCGTAGTCGCCGCACCGAGCTTGGCCTGGCCCGCGATACCGCGAGTGGGCTTGTAGGCATCGGAAGTGTAGTATTCGGTAAACTGCCCGATAAGGATTCCCGCGGCAAGGCCCGAAAGCACGGAACCGAAGATGCCTATCGAAATGAAATCAATCTTCACGAGCACGAGAAGCGCCACAAGGATAAGCACCGAAGAGCCGAGCGTTCCTGTAAGGAGGGAGCGCAACAGGGATTTCGTGGTGGCATTTTCCTTCGTGCGCACTGCAAAGATGCCCACAAGCGAAAGGATAATTCCAATCGCAGCCACCACCATCGGGGCGATCACGAGCTTTATGCCGCCCAGCGGTAAGGCAGCCCCGAGAGCCGCCGTCGAAAGAATGGATCCGCAGTAGGATTCGTAGAGGTCGGCGCCCATCCCGGCGACGTCCCCCACGTTATCACCGACGTTGTCCGCAATGGTCGCCGGGTTGCGCGGGTCATCCTCGGGGATGCCCGCCTCGACCTTGCCCACAAGGTCGGCGCCGACATCGGCCGCCTTCGTGTAAATGCCTCCACCCACGCGGGCGAAGAGTGCCTGCAGGGAAGCGCCCATACCGAAGGTAAGCATGGTCGTGGTGATTTCCACCATCTTCGCATGCGCCCATTCCGCATTGTTCACCATGTCGGCAGTCCAGCCACCGAGCGAAATTTTCGCCGCCAAATCAGCGCCGAAATTCCACACATTGTGGTCGTAAATGTAGTTGAGCGCAAAGAACCATGCCGAAATATCTAGGAGACCAAAGCCCACCACCACGAGGCCCATCACGGCGCCGCTACGGAACGCGATGACAAGCCCGCGGTTCAAGCTGCTGATGGCGCCGTTCGCCGTGCGGGAACTCGCGTACGTCGCCGTCTTCATGCCCAAAAAGCCGCAAAGCCCGCTGAAGAAGCCGCCCGTAAGGAAGGCTACCGGCACGAACGGATTCTGGATGCCCATGAAGGCCAGCACCACGAATACCGCGAAAAGCACCGCAAAGACGATGGAAACCGTCTTGTATTGCCGCCGGAGGTAGGCAAACGCACCTACGCGCACAAAATGCGCAATCGCCTTCATTTTCTCATTGCCGTCGGGCTGCCGCTTCATGAACCTGTAAAAGAAAAACGCCATGGCGAGCGCAAACAACGCTGCAACCGGGACCAGGAACCAATAAGCTGGAATAGTAAGCATTGAAACCTCTTTCTACTAAACCTTTGGCCGGCATCCGACGACCTTATAAAGAAATCTATAACGAAAATCCTAGAAAGGACGCTAAATTTTGTTTAAATTTACACTCCATGCTGGAAAATCTCAATTTCCATTTCGAATTCTACGACTGGCTGCTCGTTTTCATGGTCACGGCGCTCGGAGTCTTCAGCGCCTACACCAAGGACCCCCAGCTCAAGGCCGTCGCGGCGACCATCCCCATCCCCTGCGGATTCGCCTATATCGCCGTCGGACTCCCCATGGGCACCGCGAACGCCATTTCGGGTTTCATGTGCCTGCTTTATGTGCATATCGTACGCATTCTTCACTATAAGGTAAAGGTTCCCATCATCCCCTCCATCGCCCTCGGCCTGGCCTTCTTCGTCGCGCTCGGAACCTTCCTGATGCCCCGCATCCCGGATGGGGAAGCCTTCTTCATCGGGGCCTGCCTCTTCGACTTCACCGTGGGAGTCATCCTCTTCCAGAAGCAAAAATACAAGTCCGGAGTCCGCTACAAGACTCCCCTGCCCGTATACATCAAGGCACCCGCCATCGCGGGCGTCGTCGCTGGCCTCATGGTCATAAAGAGGCTCATGGGCGGGTTCTGCACGAGCTTCCCGATGATGAACTCCATCGTAAGCTACGAATCGCGCTTTTCGCTGGGCGACCAGTGCAGGCAACTCCCGCTATTCCTCATCGCGGGGCCGTTCATGTTCGCCGAGATGCGCTACCTCGAGATATTCCTGCACCTGAACCACTGGATTGTGCTCCTGTGCGGCTACGTGCTGTTCGCATGCATCTACTGGCCGCTGAACAAGGAACTCAAGCGCAGGAACGAGATGGCCGACGCGTCGTATTCGGACAAAAACAAGTAAAGAACGCCACATAAAAGCGTTTTTTGCCCCCTTTTGCCAAATTTTTACTTGTAAATTCCGCTCCAAATAATTAGATATTCAAGAGAACTATAGATGCACCACGAGGAGCCCTATGAAAAAGATTGCACTTCTTCCGATATCACTGTTTGCAGCTCTATCCATCACCGCATGCGGTGACAGCGAGTCCGGCAACCCCGTCACCCCCGAAGGCGGTAGCCAGCCCGCACTTTCTTCGGAAGCGCTCCCCGGTTCCTCGGATGCACTCCCGACATCGTCCGCGACAGTCCCCGGTTCTTCAGAAACGGTCCCGCCCGCATCTTCGGCAGCCGTCCCGGCTTCTTCCGCGACAGTCGAAGCTCCGGTTGAATTTACCACTGACGCGGTAGCCCTCCCCGACATGGGCTGCACCTCCGAGCCCCTTTCGTTCGGTTCGGGCGTGAAGCTCACCTGCAACGGCGAATATGTCGGCAACATCCTCGAAGACAGCGACACTTCCCCGTTCGACCCGAACGCGGCCGCCTACACGAGCTTCGTCGGCATCAAGAAGATTTTTGCAGCGCTGCAGCCCACCGACAAGGCCGTATTCATCTTGCGCCACGCCCACCGCACCAGCAGCACCGACGTCGACGGCGTCCTTACCGGCCTCGGATACGAACAGGCAATCACCGTCGGCAAGCAGATCGCGGGCACCGAAGAAATCAAATACTGGCATTCCGAGATTCCGCGCACCATGCAGACCAGCATGGCAATCGCCCAGGGCCGCGGGCAAACCGAATTCTCGCATGTTGCGCTCAAGGAACTGAACGGCGGCTGGTTCGAGAAGGACCACGCCAAAGTCGAAGAATACAATGCTACCGTCTCTAGCAGCTACGACGTCGTTTCGCGCTGGGCCTACAACGAATACCCCGACCCGACCGTCAATTATAACGAAGGTTTCTACGACCTGATGGAACGCGGAACCCAGTTCATGAGCGAAATCATCCTCGCCAAGGTCGTCCCGCAGAGCCGCATCAGCGTCGTCATTTCACACGACCAGATGCTCTACCCGCTCACGATTTTCGCGACGAACAGGCTGCTCGAAATGAAGCACCACGAAGACAAGAGCTGGCTCAACTTCCTCGCAGGCGTCGCCGTGATCGTCCATGCAGACGGTTCCATCAAGTACGTGCCGGTCATGGGCCTCGACGAAGGCACCATGTCTAGCTAGTTCAGGGCATGGACAGCCTTAACCTAAAAATCATCGCCCGCATAAAAAGCGACTTCCCCGAAAAGTTCGGGATACCCCGCCAGAGCGGGCTTGTCCCTTCGTTGCGTTCGACCATACGGTTCGAGCCCGAATTCAGGAATGCGGATGCGCTCCGCGGGCTGGAAGGCTTCAGCCACCTGTGGCTCATCTGGATATTCTCCGAAAACATCCGGGACACATGGCACCCGACGGTGCGGCCCCCGCGCCTCGGAGGCAATACGCGGCTCGGCGTATTCGCCACAAGGAGCAGTTTCCGCCCGAACCCTATCGCGATGAGCTGCGTGAAGATTGAAGGTATCCGCCTGGACGCTCCAGACGGGCCCGAAATTATCGTGAGCGGTGCCGACCTTATGGACGGCACCCCCATTCTGGACATCAAGCCCTACCTGCCCTACGCCGACAGCATTCCCGACGCAAAGGGCGGTTTTGCGGAAGCCCGCAGGTACGATTCCCTGCAGGTGGAAATCGCTCCCGAGATAGCGAGCCAGGTACCGGAAGGCAAGCTCGACGCCCTCGTCGAGATATTGAGGCAGGACCCGCGGCCGCACTACCAGGACGATCCCGAAAGAGTTTACGGACTCGCCTTCGCCGGCAAAAACATCAAGTTCAAGGTTGCCGACGGAACGCTCACCGTCATAGCCGTAGAAAGCGCCTAAAACAAATTTCCTAAAACGCCGCACGAGCGGCCACAAGAAAACCCGGGGCAAACAACTTACCCCGGGCGTTTTGATCCACCCCAAAAGCCAGATTGAGCATCTGGTTTTATTTAATCAGCACCTTCTGTACAGAACGTTCGGAGCCCACCTGAACGGACAGCATGTAGCTACCCTGCGGGAGCAGCGACGCATCGAAACCGAGCGTTCCTCCGGCATAGCTGTTGCTGAAGTCGAGAACGGCCTTGCCCTGCATGGTGAACACCTTCGCCGAAACAGCGAAACCGTTCGCCCGGACCGGCACGGACACGCGACCCGCATGCACGACGGCCTTTCCGATAACAGTCGACGCATCGGCAACCACGCCAATAGCGAGCGCAGAAGATTCAGACCCGACGCTGGAACTGGATCCCGGAGCAACTTCGCTCGAGCTGGATTCTTCGACAGAGCTGCTCGACGGAGTCGTCGTTACGGGCTTAAGGTCATCACCCAGGATTTCCATCACCTTCTCGGCATAGCGCTTACCGAAGTCGCGGTAGCCCTGCGAAGAGAAGTGGATGCGCATCATGTCCAGGTCGTTGAGACCCTCGGCAGAAACGAGGTAAAAGTTCTTGGACTGTTGCGGAAGTTTCCGGATGTTGTTGTTCGTGCCCTTGGAGCTTCCTTGATACGGGACCTCGCCCGCAAAGAACGGAATGTTCTCGTCGAGGCCGATGTCCCTGACCAGACGGTCGTAGACCTTCTTGACCTTGTTAGGCCAATCGCTGTCGCCCTCGTCGGTTTCGCCCTGGTGGAAGATGATGCCCTTGATGACGCCGTCTTCCTTGGCCTTCAAAGCCATATCCACCAAGCGCTGGTAGGGATTGCCACCGTAATCATTGACGATGTCCTTGAACCAACCAGCCTGGGTTGACAAATAGCTCTGGTCAATAGGCGAATCGAACGCCACGATGCTGCAGCCCGCTATGGCCACAACCACGACGCCAACCTTGATTTGCGGGTCAAGCTTTTCGACCAGCGTGCGTCCGAAGTAGTCGGTGGGGCCAAGGCCGCCGTGTTTGTTCGCCAAAGGCGGAATCGCGTCGTTCCACGTACCCAGCTTCCTTCCGTTGAAGTTGTCGATTGCCGAAAGCATCTGGAAACGCGGATCGACCGTCTTGTCTTGAGACTCGATAGTGCCCTGGCCCTCCATGTTGGACTGACCAAAGGCGAGGTAGATGTGGAAATTGGGATCCGGTGCGGCAAATGCAGCCGAAGCCATAAGCGCCGAACCGACAATCAGTCCAATCAGGTTCTTCTTTTTCATTTTGACTCCTCTGTTGAACCAAACAATTTCCACATACCACCAAGTTACTTTATCTGTACTTTCTGTACAGACCGTTCAGAACCAACCTGAACGGATACCATGTAGTTTCCCTGCGGGAGGCGCGACGCATCGAAACCGAGCGTACCCATGGAATAGCTGTTACCGAAGTCGAGCAGCATCTTGCCCTGCATGCTGAACACCTTCGCAGACACCGCGTCGCCATTCACCTTGACCGGCACGGACACGCGACCCGAGTTCACGACAGCCTTCCCGATAGCGGAAGATACCGCAGCGACCGCACCGATGGCTTCGGTCGAAGAACTGGAACGGTGGACGTGCTGATGGCTGGAACTGGAAGCGGTCACGCTGCTGGAACTTTTCGGAGCAACTTCGCTCGAAGTGGGCCCAACGGCGGAACTGGATTCGGCTACGGAACTGGAACTGGTCGCTGTCGCCACGGGCTTGATCTTGTCACCCAAGACCTCGACCATCTTCTCGGCATAGCGCTTGCCGAAGTCGCGGTATTCCTGCGGGGTGAAGTGGACGTTCTGGCCATCGCCCAATGCCTGGTTGAAACCTTCGGAAGAGACCACGTAGAAGTTCTTGGACTGCTGCGGGAGTTTCGCGATGTTTTGGTTCGCACCGGAACTGGAACCGCTGCGCAGCACTTCGCCCGCGAGGAACGGGATATCGCTGTCGAGTCCCAGGTCCTTGATGATGTTGTCGTAGACCTTCTTGACCGAGTAAGGCCACTGGCTGTTGCCGGCGTCGGTTTCACCCTGGTGGAAGATGATGCCCTTGATGACGCCGTCTTCCTGGGCCTTCTTCGCCATCTCGATCAGGCGGCCATAGGGATTGCCACCATAGTCATTGATGCGCTGGGTCATCCAGCTCTGCTGCGTCCTCGCGTAATTCGCGTAGTTGTCCTTGTCGAACAGCTGGATACTGCAGCCCGCAACTGCGACCACGATGACACCCACCTTGATCTGGGAATCCGTCTTCTCGACCATAGTACGGCCGAAGTAGTCCGTAGGTCCGAGCTTAGCCCCCTGACAATGCGCCAGCGGGGGCGTCGCCTTGGACCACCGTCCCTTCGTCTTGCCGGAACAGGAACCGTTATCGGCAGCCCATAGCACCTGGAAACGTTCGTCAACGGTCCTGTCTTCGTTGCCGATATCGCCCTGGCCTTCCATGTTGGACTGGCCGAAAGCGAGATAAATGTGGAAGTTAGGATCTGGTGCCGCATATACGGCAGATGCGGCACAAGCCGCCATAATCACTTTTTTGATATTCATTTTTACTCTCCATAAACAAGAGCAGAACAAACCCAATCCTGCTCGGAAATTAATATAGATAAAAAAACGCAAACGTCTGCAATTACAGGCATTATCCGTTGTATCATGGCGCAACACACAAAAGAGACCGTTCCCGGAGCCTTTTTTTTTCGATTTTTACCGAATTTTCACACTGTCCCATACCGCAAAAACAAACATTTATTTATATTCCCTATGTATTTATCGGAGGAATCCAATGAAAAAGATTATCATGACGGCCATCGCGGCCGCAAGCGTATGCCTTCTTTCCGCCTGTGGCGGTGAGGAATCCAAGCCTTCCCGTGCTGACATGTGCGCACAGGGCCTGAACGAAGACTGCCTCATCGGCCAGTGGAACCTGCAGTCCATCCAGAGCAGGGACGGAAGCCAAATTTACACGGACTTCGGTGTTACCCCGAGCACGCTCGAATTCAGAGACGACGGGACGTTCTATTTCGTGTTCACGACCAACACCGGCATTTCCGAAATGGCCGGCAACGGCTGCGGCGGCTCAGACAATTACGGAACCTGGGAAATCGCAGGCAAAGTGCTCAAGTTGAAGATTGGCCGTACCGACTGTCTGGAAACTGGCCGCAGCTACACGCTGACGCCGACCATCAGCGAACGCAACCTGAACCTGAACACGGTAGTCTTCCACGAAAACGACATGACCGACCAGCTCACGAAATCCAATTCTACCGAATACTTCGTCCGCGTGGGCGAATAAGCGCAGCCAAGCCCGCTTCAACGCGAGGCGGGTTTCCAGCGTTTATCCTCGTACTCGTCGAGAATTTCCAGGGCACGATGCAACCGCATCTGCCCTTTTTTTGTCGCCGGCGTAAATGTGCGGCAACGATCGGCAAAAGCAGCGACCGTTTCACCGGGACGGCGGCGAAGCCCAAGGGCGGCCAACATCTTCTCGGCAGAATCGAGCATGCGCACAAGCTGTAGGACCGAAGCTCCATAGCCGGGGCGCCTACCGCGACGACGCCATCTTTTCCAGGCCAGGAACGACGCCAGCGCAACGACGGCGATGGCGAAAATCCAGTTGAACAGCGAACTCGAAAGAACATCGCGGGAGACGTCTTGCCAGGAATTCAACGCGCCCCTCCATTCCCCGTCCCTGAGGAGGTGGAACATCCGCGCCATGCGAGCCCGGAGTGCTTCCATTTTCATCGCCATCCACGACGGGCGTTCCATCTTCACCACAAAGAGCGGCGGTGTCGGATCGAAAGATCTCCAACGGCCCGAAATACTATAGAGTTCAACCCACGCATGCGTAGAGTTTCGGCGGAACAGCGCATAAGGGCGGCCCGGCATGACTTCCGGGCGGGCAAAACCCGTCACGTAGCGCGCAGGGATACCCGCACGCCGCAACAGGAGTACAGACAAAGTCGCATAGTATTCGCAATAGCCCGAACGAGTGGCCCAGAAGATGCGCAGCGGATCGGAATGCGGGCCAAGTTTGGCTTCGGCGGTGGCACCGGATTCATCAACGCGCAAGGAATAGGCGAAATTGAGCAGGAAATACGAACCGATAGCGTGGGAATAGGCATACGGCTTCACAGAATCCGGGTAACCGGCAAGCGTATCAAGCCCCATCTCCGTCGCGACCGTATCGAGGAAGCCCGCCAACGGCGCGAACACCTGCAGGTAGGCGCTATCGGGCGCATCGCCATAACCCTCGAATGTGGCATAAGGGTCGGCGGAATCCGTCGGCATGTAGTAGAACCAGTCTCCCCGCCGGGTTTCGCCTTGCTTGAACACATTCGACTTGAAATACTCCACAGAATCCGCATTCTTCGCGGCAACGGCAACAGCCTCGTATGGGGCGAAAATGAATCCGAAATTGTCGAGCGCAGACTGCACCCACACCGAGCGCGAACGGTTAGAAGCCGATGCCGAATCACCCTTCTCAAAAACGGCGTAATCCACCTTGTAGCGGGCGGGATAAAGCTGGCGTTCACTGTGCGCAGGCAATTTCCAGATGCCGCCCACGTACTTCTCGTAGACGGCGGCGCGCATGTAATTCGGAGCGAGAGTATCCCACACGCGCAGCACCACTTCGCGATTGTACTTGTTCACGAAATTCGATTCGAAGGACCCGAGTTTCACCACGGGGTCGAATCCCATCAGGTGGCGCTTCGCGAAATAATCGGCAGCCTTTTGGGAACGGTACTGCCCGTGCGAACGCCAGTACTTGAGCCCGCCAAACGAAATCGCGGTGAAGCCTGCGAACAGGAGCAAAAACAGCGCATGCTTCCACAATTTGACTCCCGGCCTTCCATAAGCATGGAGCAACAACAGCAGAGTCGCGAAATTCACCGCGACACCAACCGCACGAGCCTGGTAGCAACTCAACAGGAGCACCGCCACGCCGTTGAAGAGGACGAACACGTCGTAACCGCCGTTACCGAGGCTGCGTTTTTGCAGGTACGCAAGCGAAAGGAGGTAATATGCGGGAATGTAAACAAGCCAGGGCGACATCCCGTATTCCACCTCGGGGCTGAACACCCACCAGAAGGCGAAGGGGACGATAAGCCCGTAGGCGACCGACTTGCGGTACACGGGAACATGCGCGGCATCGTAGCGGAATAAAAGTACCGCAAACGCCACGGCAAAGGCAAACCCGAGCCAAGGCAAATCAGAAGAGAACCCCAGGTTCAGCGACGCAGCGCAGAGGAGGAGCGTCTTCGATATTTCGCGGAAGGAGAACTTTCTCATAACGAGACCTCCCCCGCATCCAGATTTTCGACGGGAACGAACAAGGTATCGTCGCTGTTCTCACGGGCAGAAGCGCACACCACGACCTGCTTGTGGACCAGCGGATCCTTGACCGCGAAGAGCCCCACGCGAAGCACCGGCCCCATCGGGCGCGCCGCGGGCGACCAGAGTTCGGGCTCGTCGCCGCGACCGCGGGACGCTTGTTTCTGGCCCCGAGAATCTTTTTTCAAACCGTCAAATGCCTTTTTCGGGTCGCCGACACGTTTATCGCGGGCATAAATTTCGGCGCAAGGTATGCGGGCAAGAGTCTCGAGCAAGACGCTCGCGGCATCCGTTCCCGCAAGCGAGAACTCGTCATCGCACACAAAGAGGCGCCCGAGGATTCCCCGGTCCAGAAGCCACATCCCGATTCCCGCCGCAAGCCGGATCATGGGTTCGAGCACAGACTTTTCGCGCAGGTTGCGCGCGCGGGTATCGAGCACAAGCACCACGCCCGCGCCGCGTTCGCCCTCGAACTCCTTGGTGAAGGGCCGCCCGTAACGCGCGAACGCCCTGTAGTACAAGTCGCGCAGGGAATCGCCCTCGCGGTACTCGCGCACACCCGCAAAATCGAGCCCGCGCATAAAATTGCTCATCAAAAGCGGCACGAACGCAAGCCCGCTCTGGCCCGTAGTCAAAAACGGGAAGGCGGTGACGTTCTTCGGGCGCGGATACACGAGAATTTCCGCCTCGCCCACCTTGAAGGGATTGCAGAGCATGCCCTTGATTTCGGGAACCGTGAGCGAAACCTTCGGGATGCGGTAGGCGCCCCGGAACCGCGTGCGGATGCAGGCCCGCAGTTCGCCCGTGCCACCCGCGGGAACCCCGCGGAGTTCCGGAGAGTTCTCGCCATCGAGCGACGGATCCATGCGGGAGCACGACGCCCACACGCAATCGATTGCGGTTCCGGCCTGGAGGCGCACCGAGACGTAGGCATTATCGCCCTCGGTAGCGTTCTCGACACGCGAAACGGAACCCGAGAGCTTCGTCTTTTTGGACGTGAGGAAGAGCGACGGGACCAGCGAGAGGAAAAAGAGGAAAACGAAGCCCGAGAAAACCCAGGCGGCCCAAAAGCCGGCGAAGGCACCCGCGAATATGGAGAAGAGGAACAGGGCGGCGCAGGCGCGGCCCGGGTACGTGAAATACTCCCTCCACACGTAGTAGAGGCGCATCAGCAGTCCCGCACGCTTGGGCGCACGGGGAATCGCACCCAGGAACCAGCTCAAGAATCGGCGCATAGTTCCCCGCAATTCTATTTCGGGATGTCTACCTGACGGAGAATTCCGGCGAGGACATCACGGCTCGCGCCCCGTGCGGCGTCCTTCGGGAACACGCGATGTTCCATGACCGGATAGAAGACCTTCTGGATATCGTCCGGATTCACGAAGTCACGCCCCGCGACAAAAGCGCTCGCGCGGGCCATCTTGACCAGGTTGAGGCCGGCGCGAGGGCTGGCCGCAAGCCTAACGCCCGCATCACTGCGGGTCGCCTGCACGAGCATGACCGCATAGCGTTCGAGCGCTTCGTCGATATGCACCTTCCGCACCGTCTCGCGGGCGGCGAGAACCTCCTGCACGCTCGTAACGGCGGAGAGCCTCTGGAGGGGTGTTCCCTCGCGGTGCCCGTGCAGAATCTGCATTTCTGTTTCCAAAGTCGGGTACCCGATGGAGAGCCGCACCATAAAGCGGTCCATCTGAGCCTCGGGCAGCGGGAAAACCCCGTGGAACTCCACCGGGTTTTCCGTCGCAAGCACAAAGAAGAGTTCGGGCAGCCTGTGGGCCTCGCCCTCGAGGCTCACCTGGCGTTCTTCCATCGCTTCCAAAAGCGCACTCTGCGTTCGGGGAGAAGCTCGGTTGATTTCGTCGGCCAAGAGCACCTGCGTGAAAACGGGACCCCTGCGGATTTCGAAATCTCCGGTATTCGCCCTGTACACGGCGCCCCCCGTAACGTCGGCCGGGAGCAGGTCGGGCGTGAACTGGATACGGGCAAAGTCCGCCCCTATGGCCACTGCGAGCGCCTTCGCGAGCGTCGTCTTCCCGGTACCGGGAACATCCTCTATGAGCACGTGACCATCGGCGAGAAGCGCCATCACGAGCATTTCCACGCTGTCGTGCTTGCCGAGCAGCACGGAATCGAGAGCATCCATCAAGCGCTTTACCATATTTCCCGCCTGGTTAAAAGTTTAGGCCCTACACACCCTGGCTTTCGCGGTATTCGCCACCGAACGCCATCCCGCTCACCGAAAGAATCGGCGGGAACTGGATGCGCTTCGCGAGAGCGAGCCCGCGGAACCGCCTGTGCCATGCGCGCATATCCTCGAGCGCATCGGCCTTGGTCTTGAAAAGTTTCTTGAAGTACTTCGGGTCGGCCCCGATTTCCTTGCAGAGCGTTCCCTTCTCGAGCAATTCCTCGGTCTCGTCCAGGCCGTGGTTCCCGTCGACCCAGAAGGCGAAAAGTTTGTCGTGATACGGGTACTTGATCGGGTCGCCCTTGCCCTCGTCCACGTTCATCGCCTCGCTGAGTTCTGCACTCGCCGGCACGTCGATGGACGCCTTCGGGATAATTTCCTTCTTGCGGTTGATGTAGCCAGCCAGTTCGTACACCTGCGTCTTCCACAGGTCGCCGAGAGCGCACATCACGCCGCAGGTATCGCCATAGAGCGTGCAATAGCCGGCAGTGGCTTCGCTCTTGTTGCCGTTGCACGTGACGCCCGCGCCGAGCACGGAGGCAATCGAAAGCAGCACGGAAGACGAACGGGTACGCGCCTGAAGGTTTTCGTAGGCAAGTCCTTCCACCTTGATTTTCTTGTCGCTGCGGACAAAGGAGCATTTTCCGAGGCTCTCGCAGACCGCATCCAGCATATCCGAAATCGGAGCGACCATGTAGGGAGTCTTCAGGTTATTCGCCAGGTCGCGAGCCGCATTCTTCGTGGTATCGGAATTGAACTTCGTCGGCATGTTCACGAGGTACACGTTCTTCGCACCAATCGCTTCCGCATACAACACCGCAGACACGGCGCTGTCGATACCGCCGCTCGCACCGATGACCATGCGTTCGATATGGAACTTCTTCAGGTTCTCGCGAATCATGTACACGAGTGCGTCGTGCAGCGCCGCAATCGGTTCGGCAGGCTTTACGGACTTCTCGCCCGAAACAAACTTCACGCGGCCCTTGGTAATATCCAGCAGCGCTTCGCATTCGCGGAACTGCGGCATGCGGTAGGCCACCTTGCCCGTCTTGTCGTACACGCGGCAGCCGCCATCGAGCGCATAGATGTTCTTGCCGGAATTTTCCGTCCCGACGGCGCCCATGTAAACAATAGCCTTCTTGTTCTCCTTCACGAAATCCGTGCAGAACTCGTCGACAAAGCCTTCCTTTACGACAGAGAATTCCTGGTAATCCGAAACGACCTCGAAGTCGTTGTCCCAGCCATCCATGCAGCCATCGACATAGTGGTTGTACATGCATTCGTCGAGCATGGCGCTCGTACCCACAAGGATTTCGATACCGCGCGAAAGCTTTTCAAGAACCTTTTCCGCATCGTTGCACTTGATTTGGAAGCCGATTTCTTCCTGCCTGGAACCGAGCTTGAAGAGATCGCCGGATATGGCGAACTCCGGGAACACCACCGCCTCGGCACCAGCCTTCTTCGCGCGAGCGACCGCGGCCTTCATCTTCTTGATATTTTCTTCCGGCTTTCCCGGGACGACTTCCATCTGCACTAAATAGACTTTCATAGGGCCTTCTTTTTTTTCTAAAGAAATATAAAAAACGTTGCAGGAACAGACCCCGCAACGTTTTTTTCAAATTCAGACATACGCCGCCATTTTACTCGTACATCGGCACTTCCCATTCCTTCGGAATGTTCGGCTTGTCGGTATCGCCATGCGCGTACTTGAAACCCTTCTTGGGATCGAGATCCGAGACCACGCCCTTGACCGAGGTAGTGCAGTCCGTATTCAGGCAGCCCGTGACCTTGAGCATGAGGTTATCCCCATACACGTCCCACGTACCCTTCTTCAGTTCCTTGCCTTCAACGCCCTTGTAGGCCTCGAGTTCAAACGTTTTGTCTTTCTTGAGGTCGAGCATCCAGTCGAGTCCGTCGACAGACACGTCCCATTCCTGCGCCAGGTCCTTCGCGGAAATCTTTTCGTATTCCAGGTCAGACGTCTTGCACGAAAGCGACTTGCCCGTAGAGAACTCGATTCCGTATTCGGAGCTCACCGATGCCGTGAACAAAGACGGCAAGGCGGCGGTAAAGAATATCGGACGCAGCAGGAGCTTGCCGCGGTGAATGTCATAGTAGCCGGCAGACCAGGTATTATCCTTTTCGCCCTTGTTTTCCACAATATAGCGGCCATCATAGAACGAGTAGATTTCCTTAGCGCTGGAATCCTGCTTGCATTCAAGCTTCTTTCCGGCAAGGTCCTCACCCTTCGAGATGATGGACGAAGACGTCTTGACAGAAGCTTCCTTCACGTCCTTGTACGTCTTGCCGTCGAGCGTATACTGCAGCTGGTCTTCGTCATTTACGATAAACCCGATAGAGCGGCCAGAATTCTTTGCGACGAGGGCCTTCATGGAATCCACGACGCCCTTGGCATCAATCGCCGCGATGGAGGCCTGCGAGAAGTCGATTACGCCGTCCTTGAAATCGGAGGGGGCAGCGATCCATGCGGTATCGGGAACCCAGATAGAGAACAGGCCGAGCTTCGTACCCGTAGCGAGGTACGCCTTGCCACCGAAGAAGCCGGAGAGTTCCATATTACGTTCGAGGTCATCGAGGGTGGCGACACGCGCACCTTCGGGAATTTCCCTCTTCATGGACGAGGAGGATTCTTCGGCCTTCGAGGAAGAGGACTTTTCGGAGTTACCGGCAGAAGACAGCAAATCGTCGGAAGCATCGGACGAATTGGTGTCGCCGCAGGCACCGAGAGTAAGCGCGAGAGCCGCGCAACCGGCAAGAATGAATGAACGTTTCATGCTAAATCCTTTTTTTAAGGAATATAACTCCTTTCTCCGCAAAAAAACAACAAAATTGCAAAAAAAGGCCTATAAAGCGGCCTCAGGGTGATATTCAAGGTCTTTTTTCGCACTTTCTATGTCCGGAACGGCGTCATAGAGGAATCCGGCAAGCGCCTGTTCGGCAGATACGCGACGGCCGCCAATACGGTTCTTGAACACCGCGAGCCTCTTCGCAAGCCACCAGGGAACGCTCAACATCCAGTGCCGGAGGCCCGCCTGGCCAAGCACGCGACGCGCCATTTCGGCCATCGTCATCACCTCGGGCCCGGCAAGCGCATAGGTCTTGCCCACCGCCTCGTTCGCAAGCCCCGCGGCGGCAATGCCCTTCACCAGGTCCACGCTCCGTACCGGGCGCTTCTTCGCGGTACCGCCGCCGGGCATCGGGTAAATCGGGAACCTGCATACGAAATCCGCGAACATGCGGAATTCCACGCCACCGCCGTCGCCTATCACGAGAGTCGGCCGCACGATGGTCCATTCGAGCCCGGATTCCTTCACCGCAGCCTCCCCCGCACGCTTGCTCGCGCCATAGGGGGTAAGCACCGGGTAGGTGACCGAAATACTCGATACATAAAGGAGCCTGCGGATGCCCGCGTCCTGGCACGCCGAAACCACGTTCCGCGTACCGCCCGCGTTTATCTTCTCGAAGGCCCGCGGGTCGTTAGAAAGGAGAATTGCCGCCAGGTGGAACACGCAGTCCACGCCCTCGAACGCGGGGCGAATGGACTTGTAATCCGCGACATTGCCATAGGCGACTTCCACTCCAGCCGGAAGCGACTGCACCAGTGAATCGCCCGGGAGCGAAAGAACGCGGACACACACACCGCGTTTCAAAAGTTCCCGGCAGAGCGCCCTCCCTACGACGCCTGCACCTCCCGTTACAAGCGCCTTCATCAGGTTTCCAGCATGTAACGGATGTCCCTGACGCGCCTCGCAAGGGCTACATCCTTGTCCATCATGGCAACCAGGGAGCGAATGGCGGCGATCACCGTGGAGTAATCGCGGTTGAAGATCTTTCCCACTTCCTGTTCCGTCTCCGAGGTGAGTTCGCGGCAGAGGAACATGGCAATCTTGCGCGGGATGGAAGCGCCCTTGTCCTGGCGCTTCGAAGAAAGCACGACCGCATCGATATTGAAGGAGGCGGCGACCGTCTCGCTGATGCACTTGAGCGTGAGCGTCGCGCCGTCGTTCTGCGGGGAGACGAGCAGCTGCTTAATGCTGTGCAGGTTCAGTTCCACACCGTTCAGGCTGTGCATCGCATCGAGCCAGTTGAGCACGCCTTCGATAAGGCGGAAGTTGGCGCGCGGAGGTATGGAAAGGAACCTGCAAATTTCTTCGCGGTCGTCGCTCGCGAACGGCAGGCGTTCGGATTTCATGCGGATGACGCCCATACGAGTATTCAAGTCGGGCTCGTCCATGCCGACCGCGACACAGTTTTCCAGATGGTTCAGGAGCACCGAGGTCAGCTGCGGAACGGAGGCATCCCTAGAAGGCTTCTCACCCGCGGCGAGCTTCTTGAACGAAGCCGGATGGCGGTCGCACGAAAGGATGACCTGCTTGCCGCTGTTGCGCAGGCTGTTGATCATCTTGGCGAGGATTTCCTGGCTGTAGACGCCGCTCTTGAGCAGCTGGATATCGTCAATCAGCAGCAAATCGCATTCCGAATAAAGCTGCCTGAACTTTTCCTTCAGCTCATCGCGCTTCGCCCATTCCTTGGCGACAGAAGCCTCGACGATGGACATCGTATCGCGCAAGAAATCGTATGCCTGGCGGTATACGACACGCATTTCCGGATTCTTCGAGGAAAGCCTTGCGGCAACGGCCTGGAGCAAGTGCGTCTTGCCGAGACCCGAAGCGCCATATACGAGGAGCGGGTTCATCGGAAGGTCACCGGGCTTTTCGACCACGGTGAGGCACGCCTTGAGCGCGAGGGAATTGCAGGAGCCTTCCACGAAATTCTCGAACGTATAGCCCGCATACATCGGGGAGCCGAGAGCGGCCTTCTTCTTTACGCGCTTCACCTGGGCGGCCTGCCTTGCAGCCTGCTTCACCACGGCGGGCACGGGGTTCGGGAACTTCATCTCGGGAACAGGGGCAGAAACGGCGCGCAGACGCACCTTATAATCTTCAAAAGCGGACCCGAGGACTGTAGAAAAAGCCTTGCGCAGGAGATCGCCGTAATGGCTGTTGAGCCAAGTTTCACGGAACTTGTCGGGAACTGAAAGCCAGGCTATCCCGCCGGACATGCCCTCGAACTCAATAGTCTCGAGGAACTGCATCCCAAAAGAGCTGAATTCACCCTGCGACAGCATATAATCCTTCACGGACTGCCAGGGCGAAGTCGACAAATTCAATAAAGCAATCGTATTATCCACAATAAACCAAAAAGAGCTAGAGGGGGGCTACTAAAGGTTGGGTTTAAAAATTAGATAAAGGGGTCAGGCAAAAATCGTTCCCGAAACCGGTTCAAAAAAATTTTTTAAAAAACAGCGCAAAAAAGGCTTTTTTTACAAAAAAAATTTTTATTCCCGAATCTACCCCCATTTTTGGGGATTATAATCACGTAAGAATCAAATAATCTTCCCAATAAAAAACACAACATATCAACAGAAAAATTTTAAACCATCCCTTGACAGAACGGGTGGTGAACAAAAAAGCACGATTTTCGACAAAATCGGCCTTTTTGCGTCAATTTGGGGCATTTTTTGTCAACGGAGGCTTGTAACTCGTTGATATTACGAAAGTTATGTAAGGTTTAAATATTATTTTCTCGCGAAAACAATAAAGTTTCCATCAACATAGGCCACGGCCCATTTTGTGGATTCACGGAGGCCCTCCAGGAGGCTCTCCCAGCGGGCATAAAAACGCAGCGGAAAGACCGCCCGATCGATACCCAGGGAATCTGCATCGGAGAGAAACAGCACCGGCTCTTCGGAGTATCGCATGTACCGCTCGAAGAATTCCGCCGTCTTCAGGATGAAGCGCCCGTCTATATATATAGAATCCGCGGGGTTCACGAAGGCAAGGTACCCGCCGGCACGGTCATCGTTGAACAGCCGGCCCGGATGCGGGTGTTCCTTCATCCAGGCGGCAGCGGAGACGGGCACGCGCTGGTACGAGACCCAGGAATCGTAAGCGGAAACGGAACGCCCCCAAAAGCCGAGGAGGAAAGCGAGGATTACTATAGAACTTAGTTGGCAGAACTTTTTGAAACGTGGCAATTGCCCAAAGCAAGGCATGAAGACGGAAAGAAAAACGGGCAAGAAGAGCGCGAAGTTCCTTTCGGCCGAAAGCGCCATCACCGATGTTACAAACAAAGTAGCAAGCACTACAAAGTTTTCGCGACTGCGGACCAGCTTTACGACCGCATACGCCGCCCCGAAAACAGCGAGCGCAACCATCAGCGCGCTTGCAAGGACGTTCTCGCCGGCAAGGAGAATCGTAAACGGGCTCCGGTTCTCGGCGATGCCGCTCGCGAACGCCGCCGCCGAGGGAGAAATACCGAGCAGCCTGTCCAGAAGCCCGAACGGGTACAGGAAAATCGAGACGCCGTCCCCGTGCAAGAAGGGCATCGCGAACAGGAGCAAAACAAACAGAGTAGGGAAAGCCGCATCGGCAGCACGCACGCGCCCGGCCCGTTTCATGCGTTCCGCGACGACGGGCAGCACGCACAACGCCGCGAACAGCGGGCCCAGAATGTAGAGCCCCTGGAAACGGCACCACACCCACTGCAAGGCAAGTACCGCAAACGCAACCGCATAAACCTTCAGGTCGGCCCGGCGCTCAAGACGCGGGAGCAGCCACGGAAGCGCATTCCAGTACACCCCGAGAAACAGGAGCGAAAAGAGCACAGGGCGCATTTCGAACTGGAAGCGGAACACGAACAGGATAACAGCCGCAAGCGCGACCGGGAGCGGGTTGCGGAAAACGTCGATACGCCTCCCCCGCATAAAAAGCGCGAACACGCCGCCCCACATCACCGCCTTGAAAACAACAAGCAGGGGCGCGCCCCCGATGCAGTACACCGCGTACATCACCTGCTGGAAAAACTCATGGATATTCACCATGCCCGCACGCGACGGGCTCCAGGTCACCACCCACTCACGCGCACAGGCGAGATGCCACCAGATATCGGTATCCGTCAGGGGGAACAGCGCGAAAAGCAGCGCCAAGAGCGGGACCGCAATCCAATTCATTTAGAATCCAGTTTTACAAGCACGGAATCAAGCCGGACAGACAGCACCCTCGCACCGTAACGGTTGAGATGGTCATCGTTTTCCGCCATCGACGAGGTGTAATCGTGCTTGCCCATCTTGTTTTCATCTACTAGGTGGAAATTGTCGTACTTCTTTTCCAGCGCGGATATCTTCGCGATAAGTTCCGGAGCCTCGCTGCGCGCAATTCCATAGCGGCCGAACGCTCCCGTCTTCCTATAATTGGGATTCTGCGGGAAAATAACCCCAATGACTTTGACACCGTGTTCGCCGGCAAGTTTCACCATATCTTCTAGGATATCCACGTTGGCGTCAAAGCGATCTGGGAGGTAATGGTTCCACAAACTGTCCTGCAAGATAGTAGGCTTCTCCAGCCAGCCCGGACCCGACGACACCATGAGCCCGCGGTGATACATAATCCGGTCCGCCTCCTCGCTCCCGACTGCTGCCCTGGTGTATTCCAGTATCCGCGCATCACGATCGTCCTTCCAGTAATTATGATTTTCGTCATAGACGAATCCCGGATAGAATTTATACCTGTCGTAGAAGAAATTATCGGAAGTTGAATCCTTCCACCAGAAATCGATATCCAGGGAAACGATGATATAGCGCAGCCTGTCCACATTGCCAAGGACATAGCGTTCGAAAAGCGCACGGGAAACAGCCATGGAATTCGGAGTCTGTGCCAAGTTCACCGCAAAGTAATGCTTCAAGGCAACCGGGTCCACCGCCGCCAGCGGGCGCGAGGAACCGAGAATCACCACGTCGGCCGTATCGCGGTACTGCCACAACAGTTCAAGCTTATAACGGTAAAGGGACATCTCCATGCTACCGCCGGCGAACATGTAGGCACCCGCACTATCCTGCACCAAGGTATCCTTTCCCGCGAGCACAGGCTTCTCGCCAATCCACAAATCCGGATACGTGACGTCGTTCCCTTCCACAAGTTCCGTAATCGACGAATCCTTCAAATTGACCGTAACAATCTTGCCGTGCGCCCCGTTCTTGTCCACAAGCGTCGCAACCACGACATCCTCGTTCGAAGTCCATTCCGTATGGTCAAACGTGTACGACGCCGGCGACGGCACGCCCTGTACAAGATTCCCGAGGCTATCGGCCACAAGGAGCATTTCGTGCGTCCCGTATTGCTTCCCGGTGAAGTCCCTACCGGTCCGTCCACCGAAATCCAGGAACAGCGTGCGCTTGCTCCCATCCTGAGCCAGGCTCGCATTGCACGCCTGTTCGCCGCCGTACCACAATTCTTCTTCGGATTCCTCGAGCAGAGTCTTTCCTTCCTTCGCGCGTTTTGCACGCAGCAGGCGCGCACCGGTAACGGCCAGGCGCCAGTCCTCGCTGATTCCGCCATGATAGGCGCCGCCGAAAAGTTTCGAATCTTCCCTGAAGGCCGCATTTCCAAAAACGACCTGCCAGGTCGAGGCCGCATGGAAAGCAGCATCGTCCTTGTTGTTCCCAGAATAATCCACGAAAACGACCACCGTATCGCCGCTATCCAGCACGCGCCAACGGGGAATCGCTCCCGAAAAACCCCTGAGCCTCTTCACGACCCCGCTAGCGATATCCAAGGAGCGGACAAAAATCGTCGACTTGTCCGAAGAAACGCCTTCCGGCACGGTCGAGAAAGCCACATACCTGCCATCGGGAGATATGGCCGGATGGTAGACTTCCATGGTATCGACAATCTCGTGCACCACCGGATCCCCGCCGATAAAATTGACAAACATGAGATTGCCCGAAGCTTCGTTCCTGAAAACAAGCTTCGCTTCCATGGTACCGAAAATCGAGCGAAACTCTTCGGAGGTTATCAGCACCTTCACGTCGTCGTGAACGATATAGCCCCTATAGTCCGTCATGACCGGATTCGGAATGGCGCCGTACGCGATACGGAACCCGATATAGTCCATCCTCAAGTCAGCCGTCACAGGATACACATCGCTCCTGTCGTACACGTGGACATCTGCGGAATCGTCCCTGAAGGAGCCGCCCTTCAAAATTCTCGTATTGAGGAATCCGCCACCGAAAATCCCCACATAATTTTCCAGGGTCGTATCCCTGTAACCGCCGAGCCAGTCGTTCACCCATTCCTTGACACCGCCGGCAAAATCGCAGGGGACCGTCGGCTTCTCGCCACACGCCTTTTTCCAGTTGTTCTCCGCGACCAGCGTCCATTCCGCCTCGGTCGGCAACCTGAACGCGTCGACATCGAACCGGGTAGAAAAATCGAGCATCGAGACGCAGTGCCCATCGTCATCAATCACAGCCTTCGTATAAGTATACACCGTATCCAACCCGTGCTTTTTGCTCAAGGCGTTCGCATACAGGACCGCATCGAAAAAAGTCACGTTCGAGACCGGCTGGTTCTTCAGCTCGGAATCGAAATGGATTCCACGAACCTTCCCGTATTCACCGAAGGTGACTTCACGCTTGCCGATGTAGAAGTCATACGAAAATTCCACGCGCATGGAAGGCTTCACCGTAGGCAAGGCCTCAACATCATTCGTCCCGAGATTCACGCTCTTGTCCGATGCGTGAACAAGAACCATTCCGTCGTCAAGGGAAAAAGGCTCGTAGTTGTTGAGAGAGTTGACCGATTCCGAATTAGAGCATCCAGCAATCAAAGCAAGGACAATCAAAAGAAAGATTCGCACCATTGAGGTAAATCTAAAAAAATTGAATGTCCTGCGCCAGTGGGCATTGCCCGCGAAGCCATCACAAATGGTCGGGAAGCCGACTTTTCGCAATTTCACGATTCACGCCGATTCCCGGATAAGCCGGAAAAAGGTCATCAGCGAGCCTGTACCAGCGAAGGGCGCGGCTCACATCGGAATCCAGGTAGAGATTCCCGATATCGAAAGCGGCAAGGCCGGCAAGTTCACGAGCGCCGAGCGGCTTGAATTCGAGACCGCTCCAATTGCCGTCGCGGTATTTTTCGCGGTATTCGTCATCGGTATAGGAATAGCCACGCCTGTTGGGCTCCAGGTTTACGGGAGGCTTGCCAGCGGGAGCGTACCGCAAAAATACATGTCCGGGCAAGAGTATCGCCTGCAGCGGAATTTGCCGGGCTTCGGCTGCCATCATCGCAAGCCAGGCAAGCCCGAGGCAGCCGGAGCGGCGCGTTTCGAGAACGCGCAGCGGGAGTACCGCGTCGTGTGCCACGGCGCCCTCTCCCGCCCCGGCAAATTCGATATTCCAGAATTCCCACAGGAGCGACTTCAGCGAGCCGAGGGTATCGTGCGTTACAGACAAACTGCTGTCATAAAAAGCGAGTCCCTCGCGCCACGCGGGTACCGAATCGACACACCACGGGTCCCGTTCCTCGAAGGTACACGCCATTTCCGCATACGTCACGTCTTCGGGTCGCACCGTCCACAGGAGCAGCGCGAGCGAAGCCGAAAGCAGCAACAGGAAAATCGGCCAAAAATACCGCGAGAACAGGGAATGGAGTCGGGCGAACATCCTATCTCGTCGAGTCTTATTTCAGGGCGTCCCATTCCATCGGGGATTGCCAGAAGTCACGAGCGGTCATCATGTAAATGACGAGCCTCTTGCTCTGCATATCCTTCTTCATCTTCATCATGCGGTGGTAAACACCGGGGCCGCCGCCCCAGCTGGTAAGCACCTGCACGTCGAGCCCAGTCGCGAACGCGAGCAGGGAACCCGGCCCGCCGCTCTTCTGGTCGACCGATTCGAACACGCCCGTGAACGAATCGCCCATCAAGAGGATAGGCGCATTCTTGCCGCCCTTGTAGGGTTCAGCGCCCTTGAGAATCTTCATCACGGGCAGCGTATCCGCCGGATACTTCGATTTTTCCGCATCGGGCAGGTGCGCCACCAGGTCGCCTTCGCGCAGTGTCGTCGTTTCCTGCATGTTGAGAGAACCCGGCTTCGCTCCGGCATCGGCATACCAGGCATACTGCGTCACGCGGGATGCCAGCTGTTCCATGGCGGCAAGCATTCCGGGGAGAGCCCAGTGCGTATCGTAGCGCTGGTAGCTAAAGCGCGGCGGTTCATCGCCAGCCTTGGCCGCCATGAGCGACGGGTAGATATCGAGCACGTCGAGGCCCGCGGCAAGCATCTCGCGGGTGAATTCGCGACCCGCGGGATTCACGCAGAGGTCGGCGGGCGTCCCAGCCACAAGGCGTTCCGCGTAGATTTCTTCCTTCACGGGCACGGGAACCACAAGCAACTGCACTCCGATAGAATCCAGGTAGTTCTTGAGTTCCAGCAGGCGCGGGAGCGGGTTGTGCAGGCTATCCTGCCCCGTTATCTTGTCAGCAAGCAGGTAGTTCGCATTGCGGCGGAACCAGAGGAACGTTTCCGCAGAAGATGCACCCGAAGTCGCCCAGGCGTTCTGTTCCTTCGGGAGTTTTGCAAGTGTCTGCGCAAGCGCCGTCTTGAACTTTTCCGTTTCCGCATTCACGGGGCAGCTGCCTTCCAGCGAAGCGAGCGTCTGCAGCCTGAAAGAGGAATCCGTATCAAGCACGCGATTCACCGGTACCACCTCGCCAGCAGCCGCCAGGGAATCGGCGACAGCCTTCGCGCGAATCTGCTCTTCGGTCAGGCGGAACGCGGGCACTTCGAAAGCGACCCACATGGCCTTCCCCATCGGGTTTCCGCGCATTACGGCGAACGGCTGGTTCATGGAACCCGCAGGCCAGAAATCGCCCGGCGTATGCTGTTCCAAATCGGTATTGAGCGTCGGGTACCAATAAGACGAAAGCGTGCGCGCCCAGTTCATGGCGTCATCCGCATTCATTTCCGCCGTCAGGTAGTAATTGAGAACCTCGGCGGTCTCCCCATGCGATACAAACTTCAACTTTCCGTAGAAAGCGCTACGTCCCGTCCAGGGAGCAGGCGTAACTTCGGCCCACCACTCCACGGAACCATCGCTCATCGGCACGCCCCAGAGGCGGCTCACCGTCTGGAAAGCGCGGAACACATCGGGCTCATCCCACTTGACGGCCTCAACCGCATTGAGGACCTGCGAAAGCGAATCATTACCCGTCTGCGCGTAGAGAATCTTGGAAAGCGGTTCCCACGCCACGGGCGCCGCGGTCTGCGCAATCGCAGGCACAGAACCAGAAACGGAATCGAGCATCGGGAACGGATAATCCGCAATCTTTGCGCCCGCCATCTTGCCCGTGTAATTTTCGGGCTTTTCGTCCTTGCCGGCAAGGCGAATCGGGTTTGCGAAATAGGCGGCGAAATCGAGCGCTGCAAGAGTCGGCTTCGCGACAACACGCACCTGACGGTCCGCGTCGATAATTTTTATTTCGAACGCAGTAGCTGCGGGATCCTGGCCAGGAACCACCACGGCAGCGGATTGCGCGGGAGCATCGCCCTGATTTGCCGGTGCAGAAGCGCAAGCACTCAGCCCGAAAGAAATCGCGACGGCACAAAGCCCATAGATAAACTTCATAAAAAAATCCACCAGAAAAATGTTTCTGGTGGAAATATAACTTTAAATTCAGCGCGACAGGATTTTAAGATGCGTTCTGGGAATTGTCGTGATTCGAATCCCTTGTTTTTAGCGTTTCTATGCGGTGATTCAGCAATTCAGTCACCTGCGGAATCAGCGAATCCTTGATGCGTTCGAGGTACAGGCACTGCAACTGAATCATGCGGTCGCGATGGCGCCCGGCGTGCTCCTGAATCCAGTTGCTCACGGCCGCCTGCCTGTTTTCGAGTTGGCTGCGCAATGTCTGTTGTATAAACGTTCGCTGTACTTCCATATAACGGTGCATATTAAAAGGAAGACGGTATGTGCGAATAAACTGCTTTAAAAGCTCCAGAAGCGAGAGGTTTGCGTCTTTATGGGCATCAACGAACTTCTTCAAATCGTCCAAATGATCCCTGAAAAAAGGCACTATAGCCGCATCGTCAATCTGGTAAAGTTCAAGCTCGTCTTGCTTTTTTGTTGCTTCATCAACAGCCATGCTACAAATCTACGTATTTGCAGCATTTTTTGCAGTGATGTTTTTTACAAAGAAGCCAAATTCCATATTTTCTGTGTTTTTAAACACATCACCTTGCACAATGACTCTACCCTCTGTGCCGGGGTTCAATTTGTCTGCAGCCGCGCCACGAAAATCGAGAAGTCCAGACACCTCGCAAGGCACCATTCCCGAAGGCGTCATCAGTTCGAGAGAGTCATCCATCGTGAAGGGATTTTTCACGTTCACGCGGAAAGAATTCGATGCGGAATCGTAGCCTAGAATCTGCGCGGCGACGCACCCGCCCTGCGCTGCGACGTGCGTAGACTCGTAGTTCTGCGGCAAGGGACCTTTGAGGAAGCCCGGCATAAACCCACGGCCATCCACAAACTCAATAGCACGGCGCGACTCCTGCGGAACAAGTTCCGGCGAGCACTCCGCACCCGATTCAAGCGCATGCACTGTTGCATCAATCGTCATACGGTAGGCACGCACTACCTGACTGAGGTAGTACACCGAACGTGTGCGGCCCTCTATCTTGAACGAATCCAAGCCGCCTTGTACAAGCGAAGGAACGACATCGAGCGCGCACAGATCGCGGCTGCTCATGAAGTACGTGCCCCAGGTATCTTCGTCCAGAGCGACCGGCGGAAGTTCGGGACGGTCGGTACGCTGGAGAGTAAATTCACCTTCGTGTTCGCGGTAGTCATCGGCCTGCGGACCGGAATTCGCATAGAGCCTGTAAGGCATGCGGCAGCTGTTATCGCACGCGCCCTGGTTGGCATCGCGGTGCGTGACCCAGTTGCTCAACATACAACGTCCAGACATAGCCATACAAACGGCACCGTGAACGAACACCTCCAGTTCCAGTCCGGGCAGTTTTTCCTTTATCTCTAAAATTTCCGACAAACGAAGTTCGCGGCTCAATATGATGCGACGCACTCCCAAATCGTACCAGAATTTTGCGGCAAGGTAATTCGTGGTATTAGCTTGTACGGAAAGGTGTATTTCCACATCGGGGCGTTCCTTCCTAAGCCAGCCCACAAAACCCGGGTCTGCGACAATCAGTGCATCGGGCTTGAGTTCAATCGCCTGCAGCAGAGCCTTCTGGAAGGCCTCCACCTTCACGTTGCGGGGAATCACGTTGCTCGTGAGATAAAACTTCTTCCCGAGGGAGCGCGCGTATGCGATACCTTCGGCAAGGTCGTCCAGGTTCTTGAACCCGTTTTCGCGCGAACGCAGGCTGAACGCGGGCTGCCCCGCATATACAGCGTCCGCACCGTAGGCGTACGCATACTTCATGCGGGTCAAGTCACCCGCCGGCGCTAAAAGTTCTGGCTTCTTCATTCTCTATACAAATTCTAGTAACTAGTAACTATTAACTAAGAACTGCGGCGAAGCCGCTTCCTACCACTTGAATCCGGCGCGGAGATACGCCTTGCGGTCGTCAATGAAGGTAATCTCGCCCATGAAGCTCACGTACTGCCCTTCGTAGCTGATCGCGGGCGTAAGCGAGTACTGCATCTTCGCTCCGTCAAGGAACTTCTTGGGAGTCTTCATGTGGTTACGGCGCGGAGTCGTGTCGTTCACGGCGCTACCGTAATCCGTTCCCTTCCAGAACCAGGTATTGCGAAGAGACGCAAAGATGTGCTTGTCCAGGCGCGCATACACGTTCCAGTCAATCGTCTGGCTGTTGGGGCCGCCCTGGTTCCCGAGCGGGTAACCGAGATGCGCGATCTGCGCCGTGTTCTTCTCGAAATGCGAATACACGTAGGGTTCGACGCGGGCGTATTCAGCAAGCGTTCCCACTTCGAGCAGGTGTCCCTTCAAATAGAAGTTGTGACCCGCCTGGAAACCCGCCATCCAAGCCCACTTGGCTTCGATGTTGTCGTTCTTTATGAGACTGATCGGAGATTCCATATCGTCGAGGAAAAATTCAGTATAAATTCTCGCCGTGTTGAACAGGCGGTAGTTGAAGTCAAACGCGAGAGAACCGTTGTTGGTATTTTCGCTGTAGTTTCCCTTTTCCATGAACAGCGGGACCGTCGGCACAAAAAGCCAAGGCTTCAGGTTATCGTAAAGCACCGTGAGTTCGCTGATGCCGAACGTTCCGTTCCCAATCGCAAGTTCATAGCGATGGCCGAACACGTTGCGTTCTTCCTTGTTATCCATGCTCATGCTGTTGTTGACAATTCGCAAGTCGCCATAGAAGCTGAAAACGCGGAGCGGTCCGAACTGCAAGTCCACAGAAAGCATGTTGTACGGAAGCGCGAACTGGTTCAAAGACAAGTTGTTGTAGTAGCCCGGGCCCCAGTGGAGCACATCGCGAGCGAGGTCAACGCGAATCCAGTCGTAGTTGAACGCGAAATGCGTACGGTAGCGCGCGTAGCTCGTATATTCCACGCCGGAATTATTTTCTTCTTTCTGCACTTCCAAAAATTCGTGGTCCCACGACCTCGACTTTTTCGCGGAGTGCCCTTCATCGTAAATGCGGGCGTCGAGCACGAACTCGAGCGAATCCGCATAGCCGCGCAGGTAGATACCGCCATCGATACCCGGCCAAATGGTATCGCCAAGATTCTCGCCTCTGCGGTTGTCTATGTCGTTGATATATTCCCCGCCACGGTAATCGATACCGCCGACAATGCTCGTCGCAATCGCGAACTTCGGGAGTTGCCCCGCACGAAGGGCTTCGAGATTCTTGACGCAGGAAGTATCTCCCTCATGGCACTGCAGCTCAAGCCCGTGCCCGGAAATCGCTCCTCCCCGCAGGTTGTCGTAATAGAGCAGCGCCTTTCCCTCGGTATTCACGAAGCGCTTGATAAACGTGGTATCGCGCCGCGGGTAGGTAAAGAACTGACGCTCGTCTCCCACAGTCTGCCTGTGGTATTCGAAGAGCATCGGGGCAGTCTCGAGCGTGCGCAGGCCACGGGCGCGTTCGGTCCCGATAACCGGAGATGCGGCAAACGCCTGCAAGGGAATCAGCGACAGGAATGCCGCCGCGAAAAAAAGCGTACGTGATTTTTCAAGAATCATAAACACAATTTAGCTTTTTCATCCGTTGTCATTTTTTCAACAAGATTGTTTTCGGCCACTTTCGTCCCAAACGGAACCAAAGCCCCCGATTTCCCGAAATTTTTTTTTTAAAAGATTCACAAAACAGCCAAAAAACGCCATCAAATCTAAATATCTTTTTCACATAAGCCCCACGGGGTTTCATTTGGTCTAAGGATGTTATCATGAAAACAAGAACTCAAAAGTGCTTGGCGATTATCTCCGCATTCGCATTCGCACTCACCGCCTGTTCCGACGAACCATCGGGCGTGCAGGCAAGCGAAAACAGCGAGACAGATAAGCCGCTCCAAGAAGAATCCTCAAAGAAGATGTGCCTCTCCGAAGAGTACACGGGCCACTACGCCGAAGACGGCGAAACGATCCTGTGTTTCGATGCGACAGGCGATCTCATTTTCTGGATAGATGCAGACGGAATTATCGGCCTACCGAATTCCAGTTCGGGAACATCTCCCAACGAGAATCCCATGGCGCAGTCTTCCGCCGGTAACGGCACCGACACGGGCTCGTCACTTGCCGGCAGCTCCTCGTCGAGCATGGTTTCGCCGGCCAGCAGCGCCACCACAAGCGCAACAAACAAGGCTTCCGACGGCAACGCTCCCGCCATCACGTACACGGCCTCCGGCGCGACCATCACGAAGAACAACGGCTGCGTCGAAGTGAACGGCGGCGAGGTCGTCATCACCTGCGCGGGCGAATACGACTTCAGCGGAACCTACACGGGCAGCGACGCGCAAATCCGCGTGTACTCCCCCAAGAGCGATAGCGGGGTCTACCTGAACCTGCGCGGGCTTGCGCTCACCAACAACGCAGACGCCCCCATCTACGTGCAGATGGCAAGCAAGGTTTTCGTCGTCGCAAAAAGCGGCACCGAAAACACCTTCACCGACGCGAGCACCCGCGCCAAGACGCATAGCTACGTGAACGCGAACGGCGAAACGAAAACCGACACCACGGGCGCCTGCATCTACGCGAAAGACGACCTCACCATCAAAGGCGAAGGCACCCTCACCGTGAAGGGCAACTACAACAACGGCATCCATTCCAGCAACGACCTGCGTTTCCGCGGCGAGACCATCGTGAACGTTTCCGCGAAAAACCACGGCCTCAAGGGCAAGGAACTTGTCGACATCGAGAAGGGCAACATCACCATCAACGCGACCAGCGGCGACGGCATCCACAGCGACATGAACGTAGTCCTGACCGGCGGCAACGTCAAGGTCAATGCGGGCGACGACGGCATCCACGCCGACTCCGCGCTCCACCTGGCCGGCTCCACCGTGAACGTCGAGAAGGCGGGCGAAGGCATGGAAGCGTTCTACATCTTCGCGGAAGGCGGCGTCACCGCGACCTACGGCACCGACGACGGCTGGAACGCAGCGGGCGGTTCTGCCGACGGTTCCACCAGCACGGGCGGCAGCCAAGGCGGCTGGGGCATGGGCATGGGCGGCATGCAGAGCAGTTCCAAGGGCTATATCGTCATCACCGGCGGCCACCACTACATCAGCGCCTCGGGCAACGACATCGACGTACTCGACGCGAACGGCACGGCAAAGCAGAGCGGCGGCGTGGTCATCCTCGAGATTCCCAGCAGCGGCAGCGGCATGGGCGGCATGGGCGGAGGAAGGCCCGGCAGCGGCAGCAGCAGCGGATGCTCCACCAACATGGCCGGTGGCCTCATCGACACCGACAACGGGTTCACCATCACGGGCGGGGTGCTGCTCGGATTCGGGAACCAGACCGAGGAATACCCGAACTGCGGGAAGGTCTCGTACACGGCGGGCACGGCCTACGGAAGCGACGACGCTGCGTTCAGCCCCAAGGGTTCGGGCAGCATGATCGTCTACGGCGGCTCCGTAACCTCCGTCGGGGAAGTGAACACTAGCGGCATGCAGGTGCTGGAATTCCCCAACGGGCTCAAGTATTATTACAAATAAACGGGAAATAAGGCCAAAAACGCAAAAGTGAGCCCCGTCACACGGCAAAAATATTTTTGCAAACAACCTTACCAATCCCGAAATTATTTGCTATTGTTGTAAGTACTCCAAACCAACCCCAAAAGCCAGGCAGCGAAAGTGTACACACTTGCATTGCCTGGCTCCTTTTTTTTAGTTAGTGTGATATTTCAACCAATAAACCGGTTATTTCTATATAAAGCAGTCCCACATACGTAAAAAAAAGGTAATTTAAATGCGTATGGTACCCCGAACGAGGTTTCAATGGTTTCTTTGCGCTCTTTTGTAACAATAGTCTGCTCGACCGCCCTGTTTGCCTACGCCCAGGTGGAATTCCCCATGGGTTCCGAAGTCGTCAACGTGAAGGAAGAACCCTACAACGCCAAGGGTGACGGAAAAACCGACGATACCGAGGCCATCCAGAAGGCCCTGAGCGACCACCCGGACGGCGACTTCATCATCTACCTCCCGCACGGCATCTACAAGATTACCTCGGCCATCCAGTGGCCTTCCGCGAACAAGCCCGACAAGGATTACCGGCGCACCATCCTCCAGGGCCAAAGCATGGGCGGTACCATCATCGCCCTCCAGGACGACGTCCCCGGATTCGAGAACCCGGATTTCCCGCAGGCGATCATCTACACGGGTGACGGCCCGAACCCGAGACAGAGGAACTCCATCCGCGACCTCACGCTCCGTACCGGCAAGAAGAACCCCGGCGCCATCGGTATCCGCTTCAACGCCTCCGTGCAGGGCACCATCAACAACGTGAAAGTTTCTTCGGGCGACAGCTCGGGCGTCTACGGTATCGACCTGGGCTTCACCGACAACATCGGCCCGCTGCTCCTCAAGAACGTGGAAATCGACGGCTTCGGCGTGGGCATCTACGCCGGCGGAAAGACGAACAGCCTGACCCTGGAGCACGTGACCCTCGGCGGGCAGAAGAAATTCGGCATCGACAACGACGGCCAGATGCTCTCCATCCGCGCGCTGCGCTTCAAGGGCGGCGCCACCGCGGTCTACAACCACGGGCAAGACGCTTCGATGGTCCTCGTGGACGGTACCCTCGAATACGACCCGGGCAAGAAGGGCTCCAAGCCGGTCACCGCAATCGTGAACGAGGGCCAGCTGTTCGCGCGCTCCGTCGTGGTGAGCAAGTTCAAGTCCAAGATCAAGAGCACCAAGAAGGCCTACAACGAATCGGTATCCAACACCGAAATCGTCGAGTTCGCCACGCAGCAGAACCTCCAGCTCTGCCACAGCCCCAAGAATTCCATGAGGCTCTCCGTCACCGAGACCCCGAACAACCCCGAGCAGAAGTCCATGTACTGGACCTCCATCACCGGTGAATACGGCGGCAAGGCCAACGACGGCTCCGACGACTCCAAGGCAATCCAGGACGCCATCGACGACGGCGCCGAAACGATATTCTTCCCGCCGGGAGGCCGCTGGACCATCAACCGCGACATCTACTTGCGCAACCGCATCCACAGGCTCATCGGTACCGAAGGCAAAATCGACGGCAAGGGCAAGTTCATCATCGAGGACGGCGCATTCGTCGACCTCACCATCGAAAGGTTCTCCACGTTCGCAAGCGGCATCACGAACCGCTCCAAGCGCGCGCTCATCCTCAAGAACATGTACCTCAAGTCCTACGAGTCCGACGACTTCGCCACGGGCGACATCTTCATGGAAGACGTTTCCGTCGGTACCATACGGACAAACCAGCAGCGCCTGTGGGGCCGCCAGATTACCATGGTCGGCGACACCAAGGGCCCGAAGATTTCCAACAACGGCGGTTCCATCTGGATTCTCGGCCTCACCGCCAAAGACGGCAACACCGTCCTCCACAACTTCAACAAGGGCTCGGCCGAACTCCTGGGCGTGAACGTCATCGCAAGCGACAAGGCGAAGAACAACCCGATGTTCATCAACGACAACTCGAACATCTCCATCGTCGGCCTCAAGGAGACGCTCACCCGCGGCAACCCCTACGCCAAGGTCGTCGAGGAATCCCGCCAGGGTTCGAAGGTCTACGCCCTCAAGAATACGGAACTCCCCCACAACGAGACGGGCGGATCCATGATGGCGCTCTATACGGGATACGCCCCCAAGCAGGGCCAGAACGAACCGCCCAAGGCCAGCGTCACGAGGGAAAACATCCTGGTCCAGCCCAACAAGCTCCACCTTGTCGGAAACGTGGAAGACGACGGCCGCGGCGACGGCCTCTGCCGCGTCCCCGTAGTCTGGAAGAAGGGCGCGGGCCCCGGTAAGGTCACCTTCTCCGATTCGCTCGAATACGAAACCGACGTGACGTTCACCGCGAGCGGGCGCTACAACGTGCTGTTCAAGGCGAACGACGGCTACACCGAAGGCACCGACACCGGCAGGGTCTACGTGTTCGACAAGCGCTACACCACGCTCGACCACAGCGGTGACAACATCCCGAGCGGCCGCGGCATGGACGCCTGGATCTCGCAGTTCGATAACTACACGCCGCACAGCACCGACGAGAACCTGCGCATCGCCCACGACAAGAACGACGCCGGAAAGATTTACCTCAAGTTCGACCTGTCCGCACTCCCGGGCCCGCTCTTCGACGCCGCCCTCAAGCTCGACTTCGATGCGGACTCCATCAAGAAGCCCGTGCAGCTCAACATCTTCGGCCTGAAGGAATCCGCGAAAGACGCGACCTTCGGCGAAGACAAGCTGGGCATCGACTGGAAGAGCGACGAACTCACGTGGGAAAACGCGCCGGCCAACCTCGACCAGCCCGGCGGCCAGTTCAATATCCGCAAGAACTCCGGCGGCGGCATCGACACCAAGTACGCCGACTTCCTCGGAATTATCACCATCAACCCGAAGGCCCCGCTCGGCGCCTTCCTGCGCACCCCCACGCTCACTGAATTCTTCAAACGCAAGCACGCCTCCGGCCTCTACACGCTCATCCTCACCGCGGTCGAACCCGGCGAGACCTTCATCAAGTCCAGGAACGCGGGCAGGAACTCGGCGCCTGCGCTCTACGTCGGGTACTACGACAACTCCCGTTCCGTGGGCGGCGAGGCGATGGACGGCGGCTACACGCTCTCGAAGGTGAACATCGACATCGTGAACCTAGACTGCAACTTCGACCTCACCGTCGGCTACCCGCAGTTCGTGCAGATCGAAATCATAAACGAGTCGGGCAAGCGCATGCTCACGGTCGCCGCCCGCGAACTCGCCGGCGAAAAGAAGACCAACTTCAAGTTCAAGGCGAAGGCGTTCCCCACTGGCAAGTACACTCTCAAGATCATCGGCGAGGCATTCACCGCCGAACAGAAATTCTTCATCCTCAACTAACGCAATCTGACCGGTACGAACATGAACAAACTCCTTTCTGCATTACTCATTCCGGCAGCGCTCTTCGTAGCCTGTAGCGAACAGACTCACACGAACACCTCGTCCGTCACCGACGGCAACGAAAGCTTCGCAGAAGAGTCGTTCAGTTCCAGTTCCTCGCTCACCACGAGGCTCGACATCGATTACCGCGACACGCTCGTCTCGGGCGACACGATGAACTTCTACATGGAGTTCGCCTCCTGGGATACCATCACCGTCGAGAGGGACACGAGCGACGAGGATTCGAAGGATTCCACCTACGTGCAGAAAATCTGCCACGACGACATCCTCTGCCTCGACAGCGCCAACACGACCGTTTCGCTGTTCCTGGGCGACTTCCCCAAGGGCACGCGCATCTCCGTGCTAGCCGCGACTAGCGACATGGAGAACGACACCATCCGCATCCGCGGCGAGAAGAGCGGCAACCTCCGCACGCTCATGCCCGTGTACGATACCAAAAAGAAGGATTCCGTCTATAGCGACTACATGATTCCGGGCTCCGGCGCCGACATGATCCCCAACAGTTTCATCGCGTTCAACGACGACTTCTACTACCTCGAACTCGCCGCGAAATTCGACACCTCGGCGCACCTGCGCATCAAGGCTGACGTCGACACCGGCTTCTACAACTATACGGGCGATTCCGCGCAAGTAGACATCGACCTGCGCGACACCGTGCGCGGCATCCTCGTCATCGGCGAGGCCCCGAAGAAAATCGACGTGAAGTTCAAGGTGGAAACCGGCTTCAGCGTGAACCTCTCCGTGCAGGGCTACAGCATCAACAAGTTCGAAATCCTCGACCAGGACGAGCACGTCTACAGCCCCGACGCCGACACGCTCGACACCCTGCTCGTCACCAACTCCAACACCGAATGGACGCTCTCGCTTTACCCGAGCAACGTCGTGAGCTTCGTTTCCGGGCCCTTCGCGACCTTCGAGGCCGCCACCCGCTTCCGCAGGCTGAACCAGGGCGAATACCTCGCCAAGCCCGACTCCATCATCTACCCCGGCGACACGCTCACCGTGGTGCGCCCCGCGAACGACTCCACCAAGTACTACCTGCGGCAAGACCACTACGTGTGGCTCGCCGACCTCAAGAAGGGCGACTCCCTGGTCGTGTACCACGAGATGGCGGGCTACTGCAAGTACCAGGAATGCAAGGGCACCCCGCGCGCCTCCTACTGGCTCATCAACGACAAGGGCGACTCCGTAGGCACCATCAGCAGCCTCGAGCACAGCTACAAGGCCAAGAAGGACGGCCCCGTCTACCTGCGCTACCTGCAGCTCAATTCCAAGGCCTTGACCGACTCGAACCTCACCCTCAGGACGTTCATCCAGAGGCCCGGGTCGCTCGACTCCCTCAAGTTCTACAACGAAGCCAAGGACGAGACCTACACCACCAAGCGCGTGAAGGCCGGCGACACCGTGAAGCTCTCGGAATTCGCCTTCCAGACAGTCCCCTACAAGACGAGTTCCAACGTCAAGTGGTTCGTCCCCTGCGAAGACCTGACCATCATCGGTACCGCGTCTTACCTGAGCCAGATCGAGAACTGCAAGGGCGAACAGGAGATATCCTCGTTCTACCTCATCGCGCAGGATGACGCCACCGACAAGGACGCGCGCCTCATCGCGCAGAGCATGGCCGACCCCCTCATGAGGGACACCTTGACCATAAATGTGCGCTAATCTGCCCCGAAAAGCGGCAAAAGCCTTGAAATCCGCCCCAGAATTGCTATTTTTGGGGCCTAATCTTGCAAGTCGCGCCAAGCTCTGCCAATTTGCAAGCTGAACCAAAGAGCTTCCTCAAAGAGGTATAATATGTCCTCCTTCCGTGGACCGAAAGGCAAGGTCGCCCGCTCCCTGGGCATTGCCGTTTCTCAGAAGACTCAGAAGGCGCTCGACCGCCGCAACTTCGCTCCTGGCCAGCATGGTCAGAACCGCAAGAAGTCTGCTTCCGTTTACAAGCAGCAGTTGGTCGAAAAGCAGCGTCTCCGTTTCACCTACAACATCTCCGAAGCGCAGCTCGCCAAGGCTTACAAGGAAGCTAACCGCCGCGAAGGTTCTGCCGGTGACAACCTGATGATTCTTCTTGAAACCCGTCTCGACGCTCTCGTCTACCGCATGGGTTTCGCCCGTACAATCTTCGCTGCCCGTCAGTACGTCACGCACGGCCACTTCACCGTGAACGGCGTCCGTAGCTTCTCTCCGGCCCGCCAGATCAAGGCCGGCGACGTGATCGCTATCCGCGAGCAGTCCAAGGAACACGTCCAGATCAAGGAAGCCGCTGCCAACGCTCCGGCCGCTCCTGAATACCTGTCTGTCGACACGAACAAGATCGAAGGCACGCTCGTGAAGCTCCCGCTCCGCGAACAGATCCCGGTCCAGCTCGAAGAACAGCTCGTCGTGGAATACTACTCCAGGTAATTCGAGATCAAACGCAAGTTTGGAAACACCCTGCTCCGGCAGGGTGTTTTTTTATCGTTTTTCTTCAAGGTCTATAACGTGCTCCAACGGGTGCAAGCCCCTGGCGGCAATCCAATAGTCGCAAGCTTCCTTGATATCCATATGTTTAGCGAAGCTCTCCCCGTCAATGCACTTGTAACCGCCCGTGAAGATGTACGTTATGACGGGACCGGAGCATTCCACCTTGCTCTTGTTCAAATCGTATTTGTAGCTCTTGCACAGTTCCTCCAGTTTCGCCTTGTCGCACCTGGGATGGCGCTCGCGTATTGTCGCTAGGCCATCACTCATGATCATCTCGAACTCGCCCGGATGGCGATATGTGACCCTTATCCGAACGGTGTCGTTGTAAATCTTGAGCTCGCAATTTGCCCGGAAGCCCTTGTAGCACAACAGCGTGTCGTTGGCGTTCGTCACTGCATAATCAAGACTTACCTGGAACCTCTGCCATTGCTCAAGCTCTTCTTGCACCAGGCATCCCTTCGATGTCCGCTCCGGAGCCTGCTCCGAAGTTTGCTCCGCACTGGAACTGCTTTCCGCATTCGGGTCCCGAATAAACAGTATCTGCGGAAACTCCCCCACGCCACCGCGTGCAGAAGAAATCTCAAACACAATCAAGAGCAATGCGACATGGAACTTCATAAGGCTATTGATGAATATAAAAAAACTTTGTTGCAAACTAGGGGCGTTCAGCGGCATCACCGTTTCACTCCACCTCGCTTCGCTGAATACCTCGTCTTTTTTTCCGCGACGCAGGGCGCTATGACCAGCTTAAGCCCCATCGCCTTGAGCACACGCATAACAGTGTCAAACCTTGGATGGGCATCTTCTTTCAGAGCCTTATAAAGACTTTCACGATTCAGGCCCGCCTTTTTGGCAATCTTTGCCATGCCCGCAGACCGCGCCGCATGCTCAAGGCATCGCTGCCACAACACGGGATCATTCGCCGCAAGAGCCTCTTCTAAAAGGAGAATCACATCCTCTTCCGTTTTAAGAAGGTCCGCAACGTCCAAATCAGTAACTTCAGCATCTCTTTTTTTCATTGACTTCATCTCAGCCTCCTTGTGGTCAATATTTTGACCAGTTGATGTTTGAGGCGTTCTCTTGAATCTGAAACCCAAATAAAAAAGAACGCACCCCGCCTTTCCATAGCGAGATGCGCTGGCCTTTAATGTACCTAACATCCGAAAAGCTGGCAAGGGGTCAAAGGAAATTTTACAAAGGGCGTTCCCCGGCTCGCCTCCATCTGTCACCCTAGAGCGTAGCGATAGGTTTCACGTCGAACCCAGTTTCGGCTTCACCATTTTGCTCCACCTCGCCGGGTCGGGCTATACTCGCCTTGCTACGCAAGTCTCACCGAGCCTCGCTACGCGAGTCTCGGCACTAGCGTGTAACTATCCCTAACGCAAAAAATTTTGTATTCACCAAACTTTTCGGTTAACGCAGATTTGTGCTTTAGGAAGTACTTTTCGCAAATAATTCAGCACCTGCAATATTCGTTTCCGAACAAATCTTCGCAAAACGACGTTCTTGACACGAGGAAAGCAATCAATTATTCCGACAATTTTATCGCAATGTCGCATCTGTCGAACAATCGAATCGACTTCATTTTCAGCATTAACTCTAAGAAACTCGCTAATCTTAATTTTGCGAACATAGCCGTCAACATCAAATAGTTCCCGGACATAACGATAATCGAGAATATTCTGACAATCCTTAACAACGGAAAACCTTGTATCAGTGACTTCTCTTCTATCCCAAAACACGCCAAGTAGTTTGTATGTACTTTTCATCCTATGCGCTCCGCTTATACTTCTTACTCAGCTTATGATAATCATCGTACACACGATAGCCAAACCCCATCATATTCATTTTTTCCAAAGCAACATCGTCTTCAGGACCGTAAACAACTAATTTAGACGGCATCACTCGCAAGATGCTTGAGATAAAACGAAAATCAAGCGGATTTTCATCCGCACATCCGAGAAATCCCGTTGCCCACATAACCCCCTTGGGGATACTATTCAAATTTTCGGCCGAACGGGCATCTCCGGTTCGGAGATTCGCCACAACCTTCACCCCATTTACCGCCAAAACAGCCATGAACAATTGATGTAAAAGCATTATCACATCTTGCCACTCTTCATCCATGTCGCTTGTAACCGTTATATCAATGGTAACGACTCCCAAAAAACGTCTGTATTCGGGAATTTCTTTAAGAACTTTCTTAAGTCGTGGATAAATACGTTTATCCCCACAATAAAAACAGAGCAAAGTCTTTATAGGATCCGTTACAAGGCCATTTTTTCGAAAATCGTATGGCACGACAAGTTCTGGATAGTCATCCAAAAACATTTCTTTTGACAGCAAAGGGAAACCCTTGCTACAGTTTTTTACCCCCATGTGTTTTAAATACCGAATATATTCTTCGGCTATTTCCTGCAAATCAATCAGATTTTCAACCATTTTTCTAAACCTCTAAGATGCGGAGTCCTAAATAAAGATCTCCTATTTGCTTTTTACTTGCCGAATTTGCTATCTTAAAGGTTCCTCAGCCTTGTTTGAATAGCAATATTCAGCAAGCGACTTGCCGGGGGCGGCTGCTACCGCCTTCCGGCATTTTAATTTTATTTCCAAACTTTTATTTTTTCTTCACACTCCTTCTTTGGCAAAGTCTTGTTCTCAACCATCAGTTTTGTCAAGCATATTGCCGCATCCGGCTTAGTCAAAAAATTTTCTTCAACCATATAATTCAAAGCATCCAATATACTAAAGAACTCAACCCCATAGGTTTTCGCTATTTCGAGATAATTACAGTCGCTCGTCAATATTGACAATTTATTTTTCTTTGCACAAAAAAGATTTATCACATCAATAAATGTTAATTGCGAAGAATATTCGTTTCTCAAGTCATAGATTTCTGACATTTCTGAATCTTCATAACCTACAAATATCATTTTACTTGTCTTTTTTAATGCTTGATAAAGTTTCGGTTCAAGGACATCTTCTAGTTCACAAACGGTAGCTTTCGTTATAAAAAAATCGTTCTTCATAGACAGTAACGTTCCCATTTTACCAATGGAAAGCATATCACAAATACAGTTTGCGTCTATAAGCAACGGCTGTTTCATTATACTGCGAAAACCCTCTTAACTTCACCAATATTCATTCCAAGCAACGCCGCAGCTTTAGAAATAGAAACAAGCCCTTTTTCCAACGCAATACCGACTAAACGCAAGAATCTGTTGGTATGTTCTTCGTGCCAATAAGATTTTTCAATAAACTCTTTATAACCCGGCCTTTTATTCTTTTGAACACGAAACCCCATATAACGTTGTTCCGATATAATCCCACATTCTTTCAATTTATGCATAATGGCATCAATCGATATCCCGAATTCCTTTTGCAATGGAATAATATCGTAAGATGAAATCTCCTTCTTTTCGCCTACAACTTTACGAATTATTGTTTCAGGAAGTAGCAATTCGCTAGCAAAACTGTTGCAAACACATTCAATCATTTTGGGAGATAGAGTCGTATCAATATCCAGTATCAAATGTCCAAATTCGTGCAGTGCAGTCAATCTTTTCCTTTCGGGACAATCCTTGTCAGCAAGTACAATGATTGGAATATTTTTATCAATCCATGTACTCAATCCATCAAAACCATTTACCACTTCAATTTCTACAACTTTTACACCATGTTTTTCGAGCAATTCAATCGTGTCACCAATGCAGTTTTCACCAAGGTTCCACATTTCTCTAATTTTTTGAGCCGCACCCCTGGCCTCTTCCAATGTACTCACCCTGTATCTAGGCAAGTTTTCCGTCGGCACAGCGCCACAAATCTCCTCCGCCTCAATATAACGTTCTATGATGTCGGCGGTAGACTTTTCAATCATACTCTTTGTTTTCATAGGAACATTGCTTTTTTTACGAAAACAAATATCGCCCATCTGAACCTTTATCGGACGAGAAAAATAATCTGGGGATAATCCAACCGCCCTTGCCAACGACATAAGATGATCTAGTGTCGGCTTGAGCTCGCCCTTTTCGAACCTAGAAATCGTCATCTTGGTAACAGGCGGGTCCATGTGCGAACAGAGTTCGTCCATAGACCATCCCTTCATAAGTCTGGCATTTTTAAGCCTTATCGGGAAATCAGTTAATGTAGCCATAAGCTTTGCCCCACTGCAAAAAATACTACCATTAAACTTGCACACTAATTCCAGTTTTTAGCGCAATCGCTTGAGATGCATAATCCAACAATTTTTCGTATGCAGGCTTGAATGTGCCGGGGACATCCACAGCAAGGCGCTTTTCTAGCCAACCTTTAAGTTTGATGCATTTCTCAAAGTCAAAATAATCACAGTCTCCAAAGTCAAGCAAGGATCCGCATGAATCATTAACGGGATTCACAAAATCATCTTTGAATTGATGCCAAATCTCTTGATTTGTACCGAAATCAAAATCATACATTTCTACCCTTGGGTCCGGCAAGGATTCTGGAATATCAGGTTCATCGCCATAATACGGAATTCCTTCTAACGTTTTAAACAAAACAAACCACATTACATTTCCTCCAATCGTTTGATTTTGAAATGAGTTCTTTTTTTCGAGTTAGTCAAAGTTCCATCTAAACGATAATGTTTGTTGGAGGCCTTATTTTGTATTCGAAGGTAGCCGGACGCCATATCGCATATAACTTTATTCTCGGCACCTTCAAAAACAAATTTCACACCATCCTCATAGGCTTTCGCATTAGAGGCATAATGGTTTACAACGTCTATTACGTTGACCTTTTCCTGAATCCATTTATCATTATGTTTTCGTTCTCGTTCCTTACTGTTTTCGTAGTCACTTTTAGCAATGATACATGCGGGAACCTCAACTTCGCAATAATGTTTTGAAACCTCGGAATATATCTCTTTTGCGTTAGCCACAATGGCCTCCTTGATATGGAATGCGTCAGCATTCCGGTTGATATTTAACTTGCCAACAGTGCTATCAAAGAGGACCTCAGCCTTGCTTGAACAGCATTGTCAGCAAAACGACTACATTACAAATGACCGCTGCTACAGCCATTGTATGTTACAAATATATAAAATTTTATAAAATTGTATCGTAAATTTACATTTACTAACAAGCCACGGCGAGACTCACTACACTGCTTCCATGGCCTTCAGCAAATCTTCATAATTTGCGACTTTGTGGTATTTCACATCGTCGGTAGAGATTTCATTGAAAAGTCGCTCGGCACAGTGGATTTTTGCATCTTCAATAGCCTTGAGTTGCATGGAATCCATGCTGCCCTTGGTTTCAGCGACAAAAAAGATGTGCTTGACGGAGCCTTTCTTGAAAGCGATTGCCCAGTCCGGCGAATAATTGCCTACAGGCGTCGGGATCTGAAATCCCCGTGGTCCAGAAGGAAGTTTTGCATATACGGCAACTTCATCAGCGGTCTCTAGCTGTTTTGCGAATTTCGCTTCAACACTTTCTTCCGGTTTCTTGGCATAGCCATCCGTAAAGATATAATCGGTGATGTGCTTTTCAGTCAAGAAAGCCTTGTCAAGCGTGGCATGCTTTTCTGCGGTGAATATGTCGCTGTCATAGGTGCCGTCAATCATGGAGTAGCCGATATGCTCCACAATCATGGTCGCTTTCTGTTCCTTGATGAGTTTTACCACATTCTTGATGTACTCTTCAGGATTGTTGCGGAACATGAACAACTTGCCATCGGTCTTTTTCAAGATTTCGACAACGGTTTTGCGCGTAAGTTTCGCGCCTTCGGCAATTTCCCCAACAAGGTCATATTTGACAGTTGATGTCGATATGGAATTCGCTTTTTTACGGACAGTCTTGGTAGCACCGAACTGGTCAACGGAAGTCTGATCGGCTTCTGTAATCACATACGTGAGTTCGCTGACCATCAAGTTGTCATTAATACTCTTGGCGGCTTTTTCAATCAGTTCATTACTGTCGTAGTCAACGGTATAGACATACTTGTGGTTCAGACGTTTCCACAAATCCTGAAATTCTTGCTTGTAGTAATTCGCGTTCAAGCAGGTTGCGGGAACTTCGGTTGCGTTGCCATCTTCGACCATAGTATTGAGGGCTAATTCCGCATCGAAGGTAAGTTGCACCATCTGATGGAGCGAGGTTTCCATTCCCGCAAGTTTTGGAGCCATCGGCGCAAGCGTACCGGCATCCTTGTGCATCTTGTAAGTTTCGGTGACACGTCCCTTCTCGTCGATATAGTCATTCTGATACAAGTAGGCATACACAAGTGTCGCTTCGGCATCGGAAAGCGTATGCTTTGTGCCATCCACCATATCAATGGTTTTTCCAAAGAAGTATGCCTTATCGGCAACAAGGGGCCTTTCGCGGAGCGCTTCCCGAATTTCAGATTGTAAACCAGAAACAAAAGCGCCATAATCTTCATTGGCAACAACAGTCAACTTGTTCAGATTATGGATATCATCACCCAGAACTTCTAAATCCTGGCGGTCACCATCCTGATTGACACACAAACGCAATCCACGACCAACTTCTTGACGGCGGCGGACATTTGAACTAGCATGGCGTAATGTGCAAATCTGGAAAACATTCGGATTGTCCCAGCCTTCTTGCAAAGCTGAATGGCTAAAGATAAAGCGAACGGGGTTTTTGAAACTGAGCAAGAGTTCCTTATTCTTCAAAATCAAATCATAAGCAGAAACATCATCGCTCATGCCGCCCAATTTCTTTTCCGCCTTGCTGTCGCAGGCATGCCCCTTCTTGTCAATAGAGAAGTAGCCCTTGTGAGTATCCTCGGCAGAAATCCCCTTCAAATACTTTTGATATTCATCATCAAAGAAAGTCAACTTTTCGGAAAGGATATTGTTGTATTCCTCTTCAAAGGTTTTCCAAAGGAAACCATGGACTTCTTCGTCGCCGTCGTATCCCTTATAATTCGCCACTTCATCGATAAAGAACAATGACAGGCACTTGATGCCCTTATTGAAAAGTTCCTCTTCTTTCTTGAAATGAGCTTCGATGGTTTCGCGAATTTGCAAGCGCTGCATGGTCTTGGCATCAGTATCGTTTACCACCTGGCCCTTATAAATAATCTTGCCATTGGTGAAAACGACCTGGTTTGCAATGGGGTCAATTTCTGCGACAGTAAAGCCGTCATACGCCTTGGTGCCACTAGCAACGGAAAGTTTGTCGCCGTATTCAAACTTGCGATATTCGCGGCTGATACCACTTCCTTTTTTGACTTCAAGCTGAATTTTTGCAACAGGGGCTTTCTTCGGGTCCAAGATAATATCGTCAAGATACAGATATGCCGATGTGCCCGCCAAGTTTTTTGCCGTAAGCGTCTTGACTTGTATCTTTTTCACCAATTTCTGGCGGTAGGCATCAAGTGCATCCAACGCATAAATCAAGTTATGCTGTGTTTTATGCGTCGCGGAATAATTCAAGATGAATAGCGGTTTGAATGCCTGCATGGTCTTTTGCGTAACATCGCCTTCAAGCTTTTGCGGTTCATCAAGAATAATAATGGGACGGTTTGCTGCAATGACATCAATAGGCTTGCGACTACCAAACTCGTCACGTCGGTCAAAAATTCTGCGATTGGCCTCAGCAACCTTTTTGCCTTCGGCGATTTTCTTCTTGTAATCTTCTTCGTCAAACGAAGATGCAAACGCCTGCGCATTGATAATCATTACATTGATTCCTGCATCACTCGAATACGAATCAATTTGCTGCAAGCGTTCACTGCTGTAAATGAAGAAACGGGCCTTCTTGCCATAATATTCCATGAAGTGATCTTGAAGTGTTTCAAAACTTTTATTCACGCCTTCACGAATCGCCTTGCTCGGAACGATGACCACGAACTTGCTCCAGCCATAACGCTTGTTGAGTTCGAACATCGTCTTGAGATACACATAGGTCTTGCCAGTGCCCGTTTCCATCTCGATGTCTAGGCGGCAAGCCTCATGCCCACCCGCAGACTTTACCACACTTGCAGAGCGTTTAATATCGCACTTATCCTGCGCCTTATGGATATTTTCAAGAAGTTCCTTGTCGGTAAGTTCTATTTCGTGATTACGAAAACCCGCATCGTCTTCTTCAAAAGCATTTACCTGGCCTTTGCGCTTACCTAAATCGCGACGATAACGCGTATTATCATAGCAAGGTTGCCCAGCAAAAACGCTTACGGTATTTTCTACAGCATCTGTCTGGTACTGCTGAATCTTGAACTTAAATTTCATATCAGCACCTCTTAAATGACCTTGCGTTTGGTAGAGGGGCTGTAGTGAGTGAAGATTTGTTCAAAGTTGTCAAGTACTTTGTCGCTTTCAAGGCCAAAATTACGCATATAGAAATAATAAGGCTTTTTCTTTGCAATTTCGATGACGACTTCATCGGAGAGTTTTTCGTCGAAGCATGCCATCAAGAAGCCATCTGCCACATTAAAGCAGTTGAAAGAAGCATTACCGACCTTGACTTCAAATTCTTCAATCTTGCTGGAAAGGGGTAAATTGCATTCAGGCATGACCTGGAAAAGCAAATCAAGCGGAGTGCGGCCTTCTTTCACATTGTCGGCATTGAACAGGTTTACATCGACTGTTTCAGCCGGACTGTAATAGACATCTTTCATGTTGCTGTCGGCAAGTTTCAAGACACGGAAGCCGATATCAAGGTCTTTGGTTTTATCACCATTCTCCTTCTTGATTTTGTCGCCTGCACGGCGGATGCGTTCCTTGCCAATTTCGCAGATGGTCTTATAACCAGCCTTGTAGGCTTCGGAATCTTCCGCAGTTTTTTCAGGGAGTTGCACGCAGATGTATTTGCGTTTTCCACCATCTTCGGCATTCAACTGCATAACGGCATGGGCTGTTGTTGCGGAACCGGAAAAGAAGTCGAGAACAATTGAATCCTGTGACGTATTAGCAATTTGAATCAGCAAATGAAGCAACTTTACGGGTTTCGGACCATCAAAAAAACCGGACCCGTCAAACAAGTTCTTTAATTCTTGTTTCCCTTCTTGATTGTGCCCACCTTCTGTATGTAATATTAATGTATTTGGTCTTAAACCCGATTGAACTTCACTTAGAAATGTTTTTTTCCTCGGAACTCCATCTCCATTATTTCCAAACCATATTCGTTTATCAGACAGCCAATTGTTATATGTTTCTTTTGAGCAACTCCAATATCTACCACTAGGTGGAACAACCTTCCTTCCCGACGGTGTAGTAATTTCATATGTTAAACTTTCCGATCCTGATTTAGCGGACAGACTAACCGACGTCCACAAGCCTCTAGGATCATTATCTGGATTAGAATAACCTGTAGGAATCTCTTCATTTCGGGGTAACAAACCTATTTTCCATCCATTTGAGCAATTCTGCACACTATTTTTACAATAACACAATATATGGTCATGCATCGTCGAAAAATATGTAGCGTCATTTGAACGTGCAAATTTTTTTTGCCAAACTAAATTTGCCACAAAACAACTTTCCCCGAACACTTCATCACCAACTTTACGCAAATTATCAACTTCATTATCGTCAATACTAATAAATATCACTCCATCATCACTTAACAAATTCCTTGCAATTTTCAGACGGGGATACATCATGTTCAGCCAGTCGGTATGAAAACGCCCGTTGCTTTCGCTGTTCTTCTCGAAGTTCTGCAAGAGCATATTTCCGTCTTCGTCATACATCCCGCTCTTGGACTGAAATGTTTCCGTATCTTCCTTGAAGTCGTCGTTATACACAAAATCATTGCCCGTGTTGTAAGGCGGATCTATGTATATCATCTTGATTTTGCCCAAGTAGTTTTCCTGAAGCAATTTGAGCACTTCAAGGTTATCACCTTCGATGTAAAGGTTCTCGGTATTGTCGAAATCGACCGACTCTTCCTTGCAAGGGCGCAGCGTCATATTCGTAGGAGCATTCGCATTATGGATAGCTTCGCGCTTGCCGGGCCACGTGAACTGATAGCGTTCATCGCCTTCGCCAATGGTCGCATGGCTAAGGTTTTCCTGCAATCTTTCAAAGTCAATAGCGACCTTGGTCTTGCCGTCTTCGCCGACAGTCTCAGTGATGCATTCCGGGAAAAGGCTCCCAATTTTCTTGATGTTTTCGTTCACCATATCAAGACTATGCATGTTCGCTTTTTCCATACTTATTCTCCGGTTATTAAACTTTGGGACTGGATCCTTCGGGGCTTCGCCCCTCAGGATGACGTGTGGGGTGTGTCGCTTCGGCAAGCTCAGCGAGCTTAGCTTTCATCTGGTTAAATAGTTCTAGTTTACGGGCAGGTTGATTTTCAGTGCGAGCCTTCTTTTCTAGGACATCTATTTCTTTTTGCAGTTTGGCAACATGTTCTTGAATAACGAGATTTTCGGCAACAGTCAGGGAATCGTTCCAGGGTTCGCCCGCCACCTGTTTCACAATTCCATTCCAAGCCGCATCCAGGTCAAGCCCATCAAAAACAAAACTGAAATCATTTGCCTCCACCCATTCTTTCGACACGACAACATGATCATCGTATTTCAAGGCAAAACGGGCGACATTTTCAGCACACAACGCCAAAAGAATGTTCTTCTGCCCAATACGATGCAAAAGCATCTCGACATTCTTGGGGTTGAACGCTTTCTGTTTCAAAGCAACATTTGCCACAAAAAATCCAGGCGCACGCGAGCCCGACGCCATGGGCATCGTCTTTGGGCTAACCATGTTCGTAATCATCACCTGTTTCACATCCCTGTTGAACACCGCCTTCTGCGCAGTCGTCATCGCAGACATCGAACCAATACGCCCTAAAAGGGAGTCTTTCGCTATCACCTGTTTCATGGCCGTATTTTCAGGAAATCCAAACATGCGCACTCCTTAACGAACGACCAAGAAGCATATCAGTTCAAAATCGTCGAGTCCCTTGATGGCCTCGTTCCTGAAATCCACAAAGTCTCCGTTCAAGAAGGAACTGACGTCGCTTTCTTCCTTCTTACAAACAATGGAATCTATCGCATGTCCCAGGCATTCCGAAACGCGGCCCATATCGCGCCCATCGCGGGTTTCTTCGTTGAACGCATCGCACAAGATCTTGTCAGGCGAAGATTTTCCCTTAGCAAGCAGACGCATCACATCCAAAATTTCCTTAGGCTGCAAATGATTGGCGATAATTTCGCCATCGTTCCCCACATAGACCATATAGAATGGGTGCAAACGATTCTTGCCCTTGATGGATTCGTCGCCCTTGACATTCTTGAGCACAAAAATCACACCCGGCTTTTCGCCCTTCACCACAGCATAGATTCCGAACGGCACATGGTCCATATCCGTCTTCTGCTTGATATAGGCAAGTAGGTCCATACGGAACTCGTTCAGGCCCAAATCCATGATGGATACACCCGATTCCATATCTTCCAAATCGACGACTTCTTCTTGCAATTTTTTGAGCTGATTCCGGCGGTATTCCAAGTCGCCCTTTTCGTCCTGGTTAATCAAATCATCGTCGCCAGTCGCAGTCATCACCGAGATACGCATTCTCGTCTCGACACGTTCTTTCAGGTTGATGTATTCATCCAAATCAAGGTCTGGCCAAAAGTTCACCAACTGGATAACCTTATTCTGGCTGCCGATGCGGTCGATACGTCCAAATCGCTGCACAATACGCACTGGGTTCCAGTGAATATCGTAATTGACACAATAATCGCAATCCTGCAGGTTCTGGCCTTCGCTAATGCAATCCGTCGCTATCAAGATATCGATGTTTGCATTATCGTTGGGGTACAGGGATTCGCGATCTTTTGATTTCGGAGAAAAGGCAGCAAGTACATGGTTGATGTCCGCCTTGAAATTCGGAATGGTCGAACGCCCGTTGATATCGCCAGTTACGAGAGCCGCATTTACGCCCATTTCATTTTTCAAGAAATCGGAAAGACTTTCGTAAAGGTATTCCGCCGTATCCGAGAACGCAGTAAACACAAGGACCTTCTTGTTCCCTTCGTTAATCGGGTTGGATATCTTTTCGCGAATAATCCTTTTTAGTTCATTCAGTTTAAAATCATATTCCGGGGTGACGCCCTTCACCATATTGACAAGTTCACCGAACGTCTTTATATCACTATCGATATCGCGCTTCCACGAGATGTAATCCATGTCGCGCAAATCAATTGCGGCCTTCTTGCCTACGGTAAAGTAGTCGGTATTCTGGTCATCGCCATCAAGGGAGAACGGATTTGCTTCGATGGTAATTTTTTCACTGACCTTGGTCCGCTCGTAATTATCAATTGTTTTTGAAGTCTGTTTCAGGTAGCCACAGATTTCTTCAACCGTCATTAAGAAGGAATGCACCGAACTTTCCATACGCTTGAGCAAATTTATCGCCATGATGCGCTGGATTCCAAGTTCACGTCCTTTACGGAAGTTTTCCGATTCGCTTGCCCCCAGATACTTTGGCAAGGAACTGTCCAATACAAAATTGAGCGGAGTATATATCGTGAGTTTTAGGTTCTGCAACAACTCAAAAATTTCATGGTAATTGATACCGCCCGCCAAGTCAGTCAGCTTCGGCCGCAGAGAGATGGGCTTGTTTCGTTCCGGGAACGCACCAATCTCCTTCATATCGTAATAAGTCTGGATTTGCCGACGAGAGCGCGCAATCGTCACGCTGTCAAGAACTTCGAAAAAGTCAAAATCCAGACGAGACAACAGGTTCGGAGTAGTACGTTCTTTTTCTGGGAACTTGCACCATGCGTTATAGACCCCTTGCGCCTGCCTAAAAATTTCGTCAATATCATTCCTAGTCGAAAGTTTGCTGTTAAATTCATCGGGGTTGTCGCAATATGCGAGAGCCAGCTGGTTACGCAAGTCGTAGAAACGGTTATTGACGGGAGTCGCCGAAAGCATGAGCACTTTCGTTTTCTTATTGGGCTTTATAATCCGGCTCATGAGTCGCATGTAGCGGTTTTCTTTTTCACCACCCTTGCTGTTCGTACCGTTACCGTTCCTGAAATTGTGGCTTTCGTCTATCACCACAAGATCGTAATTACCCCAGTTGATGCTGTTAATCGAAAGGCCCGTCGCAATTTTACCTTCGTCGCGAGACAAGTCCGTGTGATAAGCGATGTCGTAACGCAAACGATCTTCAGCCAGCGGGTTGTTCACCTGATTCCCACGATAAGTCATCCAGTTTTCGGACAACTTCTTGGGGCAAAGCACCAAGACATCCTTGTTGCGACCTTCGTAATACTTTATGACTGCGAGGGCGGTAAAGGTCTTGCCAAGACCCACGCTATCAGCCAAGATGCAGCCGTTATACTGTTCCAACTTGTGAATTATGGCGACTGCAGCATCTTTCTGGAAATTATAAAGTTTGTTCCAGACTGCCGTTTCCTTGAAACCCGTCGCCTCGTTCGGCAGAACATCTTCCGATACATCTTCCAGGAATTCGCTGAAGATGTTGTAGAGCGTCATGAAGTAGATGAGTTCCGGAGAATTCTCTTGATAGACCGTCGTTATCATCTTGACGACATCTTCGGTGACATCCTTCAACTTTTCCGCATCGTTCCAGACGGCGTTAAACTTTTGCAGGAACTCCGCACTCGCCGGATTTTCAAGACGCGTCACCATGTTCATCAGGTTGTTGCCGCGCTTTACGCCCAAGTCCACCGTCGTGAAAGTATTGATTGGCGTGTAAGTGTAGGTATCTTCGGGATTCTTGACCGAAAGAAAATTGTTCATGCCTTCGCGTGTCACGTTCGACTTAAACTTCACCTTGCGACGAACCCATTCCGCACATTCGCGGGCCACCACCCGCTGTTTGAGTTCGTTGCGTAGGCGCAGTTCGAATTCGGTGCCGTACAGGGACTTTTCGCGATGCAAGCGTTGGATGTAAAATTCCTTGCGCTCCTTGTCGGAATCTTCGGCGACAAATGTGGGCGACGTAAAAATGAACCGAAAATCTTCGCAACCTTCCAACTGCTTGCGGAGTTCATCGAACGCATAGATGGAAAAACAGGCCGCAGCAATAGAAACTCGACTGCCACGACGAATCTTGTCAAGAAGATCGGCCTTGACCGTCTTAGTCACGTTATCAAATAATTCCATCTACTAATCGCCTATCGCACTTTGCGGCGGGCGGCAAATCAAGCAATAAAGAAATGGTCGTCTAACCGTAAGGCGCGGGTTGCGCTCTTATTCGGGCGGGATTTACGCTATTTTCTGGGAATAGAAAAGGCGTGGAATCGAAAGCGCTTATCGTTACTGAGGTTACGACCAAGTACCCTTCGACCAATAAGCACAAACGACCCACGCACAGAGTGCGTGAGCGCTTGCCTTACTCTTGGTCGATTTGAAAAAATGGTCGTATTTCAGTAACCAGAATAAGAGCAAAAACTCTAATTTTTTCGGTCGCCCAATGCCGCGAGGCAAGGGGCTATGTCTATAAGAATGATAGTAAAAAGGTGACCCCGGAACAGTGTCCGGGGTGACAATACGGGGGTTTTAGGGGGTGGAACCCCTTAGGCTGAGGGGGTGCGCCCCGGAACAAGTCCGGGGCAGGCTCTCGACCCGGCCGGGGCTGCAGCCAGGGGGAGACATCCCCCACCATGGTTCCCTTTTTGCCCCAACAAAAAAACACCTGCCGGCGGGCAGGCGTTTTCTGTACAAACTAAATCGAATCCGGATCGCCGTTACAGCAGGCCCTTCTTCGCGCTCTTCATCAGGTTCTTCACCTGCTTGCTCGTGAGCTGCGGGACTTCGGCGTCCTTCTGGGCGCGGGACTTGGGGGCGCAATCCTCGCAGTAGTGCTTGATGACGGTGCCGAAACTGGCCGCGCCGTCGGTCCTGTCGGTCTGGCGGCTACGGAAGGCGCGCACGTACGTCTCCCTGTGGCACTTGTCGCAGATGCCGATCTTGGGTTCCGCCGGCTGTCTGGAGCCGCGGTCCTTCTTGCCCTGCTCGTGGGTCATGTTCCAGGCCCTGCTCTGGGCCGCAATCTTCTGCGCAAAATGATCGTCTAAGAGGCTCATACTATCTCCTTTTTCATTCTTCCATCTCTTTCAATATACAATCTTCGAGGAACATCGACTGCAGGGTGATGCACAAAGAGGTGGGTTTGGCGTCTTCCGAATAAAGGCTGCGGGCGAACTTGCCTCTTTCCAGCTGCTTTTCCTTGAATATTTCCGCATGGGCGGCAAAATCGAACACTTTCACGCGCTCCGGGTACTCGAGGGGGTACCCGCGGAGGGCCTCGTTTATAATATCTATCTGGTCGCGCGCCTCGGGCAGGTAGTCCACGGGTATGGTCACCACCATTATCCCGGACTGGGTCTTGTTCACCAGCTCGCGCACCAGGCCCGCGTAGTTGGCCGCGGTCTTCGCGCCGTCGCCGGTTTCCTTCCTCAGGTCGCGGAGGCCGAGCCCCAGCACTATGCGCCCGGCCTTCTTGCCGATGATGTCGGACGCTGCCCGCTGGACGAGCTGCGGTATGGAAAGGGGCGTTGGGGCGTTGATGGAAAACTGCATGGGCCTGGACGGCGCCCTGCACAGGAGCATCTCGGCGCAGCGCGAGGCGACCTCGCCCTGTTCACCGAAAAGTTCGTCACCTATTATAAGTATCCTGTTTTCCACGTCTATAATCTACTACTTATCGGCGGGTTTGACCACAAAAACGGCCCAAAATCCCTGTTTTTTCTCGCGGGAGAGGATTTTGCAGCCGTCCGCGACCAGCGCTCCCGGGACATTTTCGACCGGGGAACCGTCGTCGAGCCATATCTGGAGGACGCGCCCGCGGGGGTAGCCGGCCATCACGAGCCTGGAGCGCACGGCGTTACCGGGGCACACGACGCCCCGCAGGTCCAGCACGTCGGGGAAATCCGCAGACAGACCCTCCGGCAGTGGTCCGACCTTCGCCTGCTCGCAGAAGCGCTCTATCTCGCCGCAATGTTCGCCCGGGCTCTCGAGCCACTCCCCGACCGGATAGTCAGGAAGGCGCGCGGCGACCACCCTCGAAAGTGCCTCCTCGGGCGAGAGGACCGTCCCGAGGGTCCTGCGGAACCACTCGGCGCTCGCGAACGAGACGAGCCTCCGAAGGGCGTCTTCAAACCCAGGTTCGCCCCGATTGGCGTCCATCCACCGTGAAAGAGTAGTCCCGCCGTCCGTTTTCCGTTCATCCATTTTTTTCACCCGAATTTACAATTTTGTGACGCTTCATCGGAAAAGGCACAAAATTGGACATTTTTGTAAAATTTGCTTTTTTACTGACATTTTTCACATAAAAAATAGCAACGAAATATGGCAAAGTAGCCCAATGGTTTCTATATTTGGCGCCAAGCATTCAAATATGCAAAGGTTTCGAAAACGATGAGTACTTTCCTTCTCTACGCAATGTTCGTAGTCTATGTCATCGCCGGCGTAGGATTGGTGATTTACGGGTTCAGTTGCTACTATAGCATATACCTGTTCCTGAAGAACAGCCGCCACACCAGACTTACCGACCGCAAGAATATCCTCCAGTTCTACCGCGAGCATTCCATCAACGAGCTCCCGCAGGTCACGACCCAGCTTCCCATCTTCAACGAAGCGAACTGCGTCGAACGTCTCCTCGAGGCCGTGTGCGCCATCGACTACCCCAAGGACAAGCACGAGATCCAGGTCCTGGACGACTCCACCGACGAATGCTACGAGGTGGCCAAGAAGAAGGTCGAGGAACTCGCCGCCAAGGGTTACGACATCAAGCTTATCCACCGCACGAACCGTTCCGAATACAAGGCCGGCGCCCTCAAGGAAGCCATGGCCGTCGCGAAGGGCGACTTCCTCGCCATCTTCGACGCGGACTTCGTGCCCGAGAAGGACTTCCTCCTCAAGACCATCCCCTACCTGGTGATGGACGACCAGATCGGCCTCGTTCAGGGCCGCTGGGGCCACCTGAACCGCACGGAATCCGGTCTTACGCTCGCCCAGTCCATCGGTATCGACGGCCACTTCGTGGTGGAACAGTCCGCCCGTAGCTGGGGCAAGCTGTTCATGAACTTCAACGGTACCGCAGGCGTGTGGCGCAAGCAGGCCATCTACGGCGGTGGCGGCTGGGAAGGCGACACGCTGACCGAAGACATGGACCTTTCTTACCGTTCTCAGCTCGCTGGTTGGAAGATGAAGTTCGTGTTCGACGTGATCGTTCCGGCCGAACTCCCCAACGACATCAACGCGTTCAAGGCTCAACAGTTCCGCTGGGCCAAGGGCTCCATCCAGACGGCCATCAAGATCCTGCCGCGCGTGCTCAAGGCCAAGGTTCCTCTCCGCGTGAAGATTGGCGCCATCCTCCACACGACGCACTACTCCATCCACCCCTGCATGTTGTTCACCGCGCTCTGCGCATGGCCGCTGCTCGCGTTCTTCGACCCGGTCGCGCACATCCCGAACTGGGGCTACACCGTCGGTTTCAGCTTTATCTTCCTCGCCGCTATCGCTCCTTCCGTTCTTTACTTCGTCGCACAGCGCTGCTCCGGCTACACCGGCTGGAAGATCCGCCTCCTGAGCCTCCCCATCCTCATGGCGCTCGGCGTGGGCATCGCGGTCAGCAACTCCCGCGCAGTGTTCTCCGCAGTGATCGGTTCCAAGGGCAGCTTCGTCCGCACCCCGAAGAGCGGCGGATCCAAGAAGAAGGCCAAGAGCCACTACGCCCAGAAGTTCCCGTGGCAGGCAGTCATCGAACTGGGTGTCGGAGTCTACTGCATCTTCGGTCTTCTCGAATACATCGGCGCACAGAAGTTCATCATCGGACCGTTCCTCGCCCTCTACGCGGTCGGTTTCCTCTCCGTGGGCGTGCTCTCCTTTATGCACTACATCAGCAACCTGATCGAGATGCACAAGGTCCGCAAGGAAGCCCGCAAGGCCAAGAAAGAAGCCCTGCAGGCGGCATAAACCTACAGACGATTAGCATTTGGGCATCCGCGGATTTCGCGGATGCTTTTTTGCATTTGGAGCACGCGGTCGGAGGAGGCGGCGGCGTAGGCGTCCCGGCTGGCGAGGTACCCGCGGTAGAACGAGCCGTACAGCCCGAGGGCGACGGACACGAGTATGCCGGCGGCGGCGAGCGCCACCATGAGTTCCATCAGCGTGAATCCCTTGCGCATCGCACAAGCCTCCTCAACGTGAAGTTGCCGGAACCGACCTCGACCCACTGGAGCGGGTAAGGCCCGAATACCGGGGTGTATACAGCGCGGATTTTAAAAGGGGAAACAACGGGGTGAGGCCTTGGGGCCGGGAGGGCTTCGACCCGCGTCAGGACGGTATCGGCGCAGGGCGGGCGCGAGACCGCGAGGGAATCGAGGTAAGCGACAGCGGTGAGAGCGGAGTCGGCACGGGCGATTTCGGCAGAGGAGATGCGCCTGAAGGCGGCGGCGTAGTGCCCGAGCGCCACAGTCCCCGAGGCGAGGACGGCGAGCGCGACGAGGACCTCCAGGAGGGTGAAACCTTTTGGTTTATCGCATGCCGTTCGTTTATTGTGGGGCGCGGGATGTTTATCACTGGGCCAAGATGCGCCGCGGGGAGCGGGATGTTTATCACTGGGCTTAAATGCCGCGCAGGGAGCTAGATGTTTATTTCTGGTCATTACTGAGCGGCCCTCCGGAAGACGACGCTCTGCCCGGCGAAAAACGCGGGAAGGAGCGCCTGGGACGAGTCGCGCACGGTTCCGGGGAACGCGGCACCGCCGAGGCTGTCGGGAGTATCCAGCACCACGTTCCCGCCCGGCGCCGCGAGCACGCCCGCGAAC
>NZ_JAFZKX010000094.1 GCF_017551775.1 Fibrobacter sp.
AGTATTTCGCACTTCTCCTTTTTCCATTCTTCAAACGTGTCGTCAGCGATATGCTGCTTGGCTTCGCGCATCAGGTGCAGGTAGAAGTGCAGGTTGTGGATGCTCGCCAGTGTGAACCCGAGGGATTCTCCGGCGTGGTGCAGGTGGCGCAGGTACGCGCGGCTGAAGTTCCTGCAGCAGTAACAGTCACAGTTGGGGTCCACCGGCTTGTCGAATTCCTCGGCATGGCGGGCTGCCTTGTAGCGCAACACGCCTTCGCTCGTGAACAGCATGCCGTTGCGGGCGTTGCGCGTGGGCATCACGCAGTCGCACATGTCCACGCCGCGCTCGATGAGCTCCAGCAGGTTCCACGGCGTGCCCACGCCCATCACGTAACGGGCGTGGTCCTGCGGCAGAATGTCGGTGCAGAAGTCCGCAATCTCGTACATCGTCTCGGTGGGTTCGCCTACGGAGAGACCTCCCATCGCAAATCCGTCGGGCCCGAGTTCCGCGATGCGCTCGATGGCCTGTTTGCGCAGGTTCTTGTGCATGCCGCCCTGGATAATCCCGAAGAACTGCTGGTCGTACCCGTGGATGGGCGGGTGCTCCTTGAGCCACTGCATCGCTTCGGCTGTCCACTTGAGCGTAAACTTGAGGCTGTGTTCCGCTTCTTTTGCGGTGCTCGGGAAAGGCGTGCATTCGTCGAGCGCCATGATGATGTCGGCGCCGATTTCTCGTTGCGCATTCATCACGCTCGCGGGGCTGAAAAAGTGTTTTGAACCGTCAAGTATGCTTCTGAACTCGACGCCTTCCGGTGTAATCTTGCGCAAGTCCTTCAGGCTCCACACCTGGAATCCACCGCTGTCCGTGAGCACCGGGCCGTCCCAGGCCATGAACTTGTGGATGCCGCCCGCTTTTGCGATGCGGGGCGTGGTCGGGCGCAGGTACAGGTGGTACGTGTTCGCGAGGATGATTTCCGCCTTGATGTCCTTGAGCTGGGCGGGTGTCACGGCCTTCACGGTCGCTTCGGTGCCCACGGGCATAAAGATGGGGGTCGTCACGTCGCCGTGGTCGGTATGGACCACGCCCAGGCGCGCTTTCGATTTCTTTGAAGTCTTTAAAAGTTCGAAACGGTTCATTGTTGCTAAAGTTAGAAAAATGCTCGGAGCTTTTCTCTATGAAAAAAAAGAAACCGTCGGGTATGCGCCCGGCGGTTTTTGAATTAGGAATCTTTTCGATTAGAAGTCGAAGGCGGTTTCGAAGCCGAGCTTGAAGCCGACCTTGTCTTCGTTCTCGCCGACCGGAATGTCGAGCATGCCGAAGGCGGTCATGTTGAGGTGCTCGACCGGAGTGAGGTAGAGGCGGGCGCCGAGATCGATTGTCTTGGTGCCATCCTTGTCGCTGTCGAGGGTGTTGGTGTGGAATTCAACAGGGATGCCCAACTTCATGAAGCCGCCAAGCTTGATCGCGGGTTCGATGTAGGCGAACATGTATTCCGGAATTTCGAAGTCGTTTTCCTGGTGGACGGGATCGTATGTGGTGATGTCCTGGCCTTCAATCTCGTTGCGGTCGTTCTCACCGATGAAGGCGATGAAGAAGCTCGTCTTGATCTGGAACATGGCCACGTCGAAGGTGGGTTCAGCCAAGATGGTGTGCGCGACGGAGGTCATGTCGGCATTCGGGTCTACATCCTTGCTGTCGGCGAGGTAATCGGCATGGAAGCCGTACACGGCGCGGAATGCGAATCCGCCGATGGAAAGGCCTGCGTCAATACCGGTGTGCAGTTCGTTATGTTCTTCTTCCTGATAGCTCTTGTAGTCGAAGAACGGACGGAGGTGCTGGCCGGCGTAGTCGAATTCGTAGGCGACGTGGGCGTTGTAGACCTTGCAGTCATCGTTGTCGCAGCGGTCGTTGCCGCCACGGCCCAATCCGATGCCGAGTTCAAGACCGGCGAGATCGATTTGGAGACCGCGGATGTCGTGTTCCTTCATGCCGGCGGCGTAGTAGGTCGGATCGTCATAGCCGTAGTAGGCCTGGAATGCGCCTTCCGAGAAGGTCAGGTCGCCGAACTTGATGCCAAAGAAATCGGCCGGCTTGTATTGGATAAATGCGCCGCTGTAGTGAATGCCCGGGATGGCGTTGCCTTCGTCACCTTCGATGCCTGCGTGTGCGGACCATTTGTCGTTGAACTTCACGTCGACGTTGAAGTCATAGGTTGTCCAGTAATTGTGGTTCACGTCCTTGTCGTTGAAAAGGTCACCGGTGTAGGCGTCAAATTCGACATAGCCGGAGAACTTCACTTCCATGTTGGCGGCGGAGGTGGCTTCGCTCAGGCTGGACTTGAGCATGCTGAATGCGTTGCCGGCGGCGTTCGCGACTTCAGCCGGATTGGTGTTTTCGGCCGGCTTGGAATCGTCTGCCTTTGCTTCTTCAGCGGCCTTGGCCTCTTCGGCCTTCTTAGCTTCTTCGGCGGCCTTGGCCTCTTCGGCCTTCTTAGCTTCTTCGGCAGCCTTGGCCTCTTCGGCCTTCTTGGCTTCTTCGGCAGCCTTGGCCTCTTCGGCCTTCTTAGCTTCTTCGGCAGCCTTGGCCTCTTCTGCCTTCTTAGCTTCTTCAGCGGCCTTGGCCTCTTCAGCCTTCTTGGCGTCGTCGGCAGTCTGTTCGGTGGTGGCTGCGGCAGGAGCTGCAGCCGGTTGAGCTTGGGCAAATGCGCCAGCGGCGGCGAGGCCGAGGACGATTGCGGAGAGTGTCATTTTTTTCATTTGATACTCCTGTGAGGGGTTTATTGTTTGTCTTTTGTAAATTTAACTTGGGTTGCCCCCGTTCGGACCTTTTTTTCTTGAAAAAGGCCTGATTATGTATCTTTTTTGTATCAAATGAAGGGAAAATTGCGAAAAAAAAGAAAACCCAGTCTTGCGACTGGGTTTCTTTCTGCGGTCGGACAGACTTGAACTGTCATGGGATCGCTCCCACTAGCACCTCAAGCTAGCGTGTCTACCAATTCCACCACGACCGCGTGGTCCTTAGCGGAACGGCAACAAATTTAACTAAAAGTGGTTCCTTTGTAAAGGGGTCCGGCGCATTTTTTTTGAAAAAAATCGCTTTTTTATCGGACTTCTTCCACCAGCTTGTCGAAGACCTGGCCGCGGACCTTGTAGTTCTTGAACAGCCCGAAGCTGGCGCAGGCGGGGCTCATGATGACGGTCCCGCCCTTGCCGATGGAGAGGCTGTCGGCGAAGGCTTCCTCGAGAGTGGGAAAGATCTTTGCCGCGATACCCGCGGATTCCAGCCCGGCCTGCTTAAGCGATTCGAGCATGCGTTCTGCTGTGGCGCCGATGAGCGCAATGCGCTTGAGGTTCGGGCGTTCCTTCACGAGGATGTTCGAAAGTTCGGTGAAGTCCGCGTTCTTCTCGGAGCCGCCGAGGATGAGCGCGAAGGGGCGCGTCATGCTGGCCGTAGCGGCGATCGTC
>NZ_JAFZKX010000095.1 GCF_017551775.1 Fibrobacter sp.
TCGCGACCGCGGCCTCGCCTACCTCAAGAGCCAGCTGGCTTCCGGCAACAAGGTCCCGAGCGAAGGCAACATCTTCGTCTCCCTCAAGGACGAAGACAAACAGAAGGCAGTGCCGCTCATCAAGCGCCTCGTGGACATGGGCTACCAGATTTACGCCACCCGCGGAACCTCGACCCTCCTCTATAACGAAGGCATCAAGACCCGCGCCGTGTTCCGCATCTCCCGTGGCCGCCCGAACCTCCTGGACCTTATCCACGACAAGGAAGTCCAGTGGATCGTGAACACCACCGAAACCGGCGCAGAAGCCATGGTGGACGAAATACAGATGCGCTCGAAAGCAGTCGTGTCCGGCATTCCTATCACCACGACCATCGCCGCCCTCACCTCTACCGTAGAAGGCCTCATGGACAAGCACGACTTCGGCCGCTTCGAAGTGTGCAGCCTCCAAGAGTATCATAGGCATGTGAAGAAATAAAGCGAAGGGCCATCCTGACGCCGAAGGCGAAAGGATCTCACCGCATCTCTTTGCAAAATGGACCTCGGCATTATCGCTGAGGTCCTTCGTTTTTTTACTCAAAATTTTAGCAGAATTCATTAGTTTATATAACTTTTTAAAGGTCAAAAAAGTATATTAAACTGAGTGACAACTAAAAAAAATCACATTCAGCAAGGATTACAGATTCTAAAAAAAGCAGCAATCTGTTGCATAGCTATTGTTATAGCTTGCTTTGCAGCACTATACAATCCCTGAAATAGAAAAACTTTTTTTGAACTGTCGGGATAAATTCAAATGATAAAAAAAATTTTATACGCTCTAGCAATACTTTTGCTTGTCGGTTGTGGTGAAGAAAAAAAATTTATGACACCATCAAGTGATGTGGCCATAATAGACATCACCTCAAAAGAGTTTTTCCTCAATGGAGAAAAAGTTGGGGATACATTCAACGAAATTGAAGATGAAAAACGAGGTCAAATGATAGCTTCGTTGGAAAGAAAAATAAAAGAGCTTAGTCCTAGCCCGAAAACCGCGCACATCCACATTGCTTCAAAAAATTCTTTCAAAGTTCTCTTTAAAACTCTTGGTACTGTTAATTGGTCGGGACTCGATTCCGTAAAAATTGCGTTAGAAGATGATTTTTCTTCAATCATTCACGCAAAACTTAATGAAGAAATCAATCCTTGTAATGGACCTCGAGTCATCAACATCCATGATTTATTGATGAATAAAGGGCTTTCTGCAGACGAGAAGAACAATCAAAAGATTCAGGAACGAAACCGCGATCTCGAATGTGCTGAAAATTTTATGGAGCTAGCTTTCTTTTTAAACAAGACTAAAGATTCATTTTTCATTAGCTCTAGCATCAACGAAACAGGTTTGATTGGCAAGAAGACAACAACATCTTTTAAAAACGAAACAGAAATTTGGGCATATTTTAAAGAAATTCGCACCAGGGAAAGCCTTGCAAATAAAAAAGACCGAAACATCGTAAATTTCGCTTGCTCAAAGGACCTTTCAACAGAAGAATTCGCTCCTTATCTAAGGGGATTAGCGAATTTAGGCTATCAAGTCAAATTCTCCCAAATGGATTGAAAACATCTGCCCGTATTACCACGAACTATTAAAGCGACGCAATCACTTTTCTTTTGGCATCGCGTCCCAATAAGAGCGTAGTTCGTTTATGATCTGGTCGTAATCACGTTGCGTGAATGAGCCTTCGCCAATCATCATAATGGTATAGTCAATGCCCTTGAAGGATTTCCCGACACCCGTATCGCGGAAGCCGTTGCGCAGGTAGAAAGCGTGGCGGCGCTTGCGCTGCACGGAATTGTCGCAAACCTGCTCCGGCGATTCCATGTCGAGAATGTTGGATTGACCCCTGTACTTTTCAAGCAACTGCGAAAGAATGCTTTGCCCGATACCGTTCCCGCGCAAGGATTCGGGCACGGCGAAATACCAGAACCAGTTGAACTGCGGCCGCGAATAGACAATCGTCAGTCCGACAAGGTTTCCGTCTTCGCTGTAAGCGCTAAAATCCAGCGACATCGTTTTCATAAGCCGCATCAAATCGGCCCAGGGAATCTGTTCCTCTTTCGGGAAAGCGGATTCGTAAAGGTTTCGGACCTGTGCGTTCTCTTCGGCAGGATTTAGCTGTACAATTTGCATAACGGCCTAATCTTTCCGCTATGCAAGGCGCGGTTTTCCGGTCCAGCCGAGCTTTTCGCGCAGCGCACCCACGAAACCGGTATGGCGCATGCGGATAAACGTGGTCACGGACTTGCTTTCGCTGAGTGTGACCTGGTAACCCGACTTCATTTCGACCGTAATTCGGCCATCAAAAACAAGGTCAAGCGGCCTGTCGACAGCGGATGCAATCTGCAACTTCTTGTCGGTAAGCGAAAGCACAAGCGGGCGCACGGAAAGACTGCTCGGGGCCACAGGCGTGAGCACGACAGCGGGCGTACTCGGGTGGATAATGGGGCCACCCGCCGCAAGATTGTATGCGGTGGATCCCGTCGGGGTCGAAATCAACAGGGAATCGGCCCAGTATTCCGTCAGGTCCGTTCCATTGTAGGCGACATTCACGTTCACCATGCGGTCGGGAGCATGGGCGCGGATATGCACCTCGTTCAACACGGTCTGCTTCGCGACGCACTTCTTGCCGCAATAAACGGAAGCGTCAATCATCATGCGGTCGCGCGTAGAGAAATCACCGGCAATCAAATCGTCAAGCGTTTTCGAGAGGCCTTCCACCCTGCTTTCGGCAAGGAACCCCACGCGGCCCGCATTCACGCCCAAAATGGGAATGCTGTGCCCGAGCGCAATGTGCGCGGCAGAAAGCACGGTACCATCTCCACCGATGGCAAGCAGCAGGTCCATGTTGCGCAGGCCCGGTTCCTTCACCACGCGGATAGGCTTCTGCACCAGCCCGGAGAGGCTATCAAGCGCGAAGAACTTCACCTGCGGATGAGCGACCGCCCAGAGCGCAATCTGGTTCAACGCACAAGCGAGATCCGCGCTCTTGTCCTTAAAACCGACAATCCCGATTTTCTTGAAAGTGCCTTTCATATTCAGCCTCGAATGGATTAGCCTTCATTTTCGGTCTTTTCGGCGACCAGCACCTGTTTGAGCCGCTCGGCAACGCCCGGAAATACACGTTCCACGCAATCCAAGCCACCTACCGGCTCGTCGTTCTGGAGGGAAAGCGAAAGGACGCTCAGGGCAAGCCCCGTCTCGGCAGAGTCTCCCCCGTCGAATTCGCTCCCGTTCACGATGGTTTCCATCCCGCGAATGACAAGCCCGTCGTCGTAGACGCCGACTTCCACGCCCGTCTTGCGCAAGTTTTCGGCCAAGAACTCGTTCTTGACGCGCATCTCCTTGCGGTATTCCTTGGGCACGCGGAGGATGGTTTCGCCTTCGGCATAGCACGCGGCTACGGCGAGCAGCGGGAATTCGTCAAGCGCAGTCGCGATGGTGTCTTCGCTAAAGCGGCGACCCTGGAGGCGCTTGCCCGCAGCAAGCGGATAGATTTCCACATCGCCGTAGACATCGCCGAACTTTTCGCGGCGGGTAACGGTCTCGATGTTTGCGCCCATGCGCTTGAGGCACGTGAGGGCACCGGCGCGCGTGCTGTTCAAATCGACGTTCAGCAGGCGCACCACATTTTCCTTGGGCATGTTCCCGACAGTCGCGAGCAGGGCGAAAGCCGTCGCCTCGGTCGTATCGCCGGGCACGTAGTATTCGCGGCCGGTAATCACGCGAGCCTCCGAAAGTTCGGTAAACTGCGTGCGTTCAATCTTCTTGCCCTGCGCAATCATGAGGCGGCGTTCGAACTCGCTCAGTTGTTCCATGCCGCGGCCTTCGTAGCGAACCGGGACACCGAAATACATGAGCATCTTGGTCCACTGGTCATGAACCGTAGAGCGTTCCTCGAAACTCAGGTATTCCCCGCGCACGAGGGCACGCAGCAAGAGGCGGTTTCGCATCACGAAGGGCACATTCCCGAGGGAATCCTTCTTCAATGCGGGCTCTTCCACGGCGAACCGGAAAACGAACCTCGCGGGGGAATCCTCATCGACATTCAGCTTGAAATACTTGAGCAGGCATTCCTTGACGGATGCAACCTTCGCGATTCCCGCCTCGTCGGATTCCTCGGCGAGGGTGAAAACATGTTCGGGATCCTTGCTCGAAAGCGTCCAGAGGAGCACGTTCTCGGCTTCGGAAAAACCGCAGGGCAGCATCGACGGGAGCGAATACTGGAAGCCCTTGCCGTCGAGAACCAGCTGGTGGCCGTGCTGTTCGTAAACAAGCCCGAATTCCGCGAGCGCGCGGGCGAATTCCTCGGTACCGCTCGCCCATGCGAAATCTTCGAGCACGGTGCGACCGTTGACCAAAAGGCCCATCACCAGGGTGAGCGCCATGCGTTCGCGATCTGGATTAAGCGTAAATTCCATCTAGCGTTCCTTCACTTCGTAGCCTAGGTAGCGCAAAATTTTCACAGCGCGGGCAGCCTCGTCGGGCGTCTTGAAAGCAAGCAGGAGGGTGCCCGCGACATTCTCGCGAACCTTCATGAGTTCGATATCGCGAATGTTCAAGCCTTCTTCGGCAAGCGGCTGCATCACGCTGAGCAGCGCTCCCGGCTTGTCCTTGAGCTGCACCGTAATTTCGGAGAAGGCGGCGCCGGCATTGCGGCCCGGAGCGAACAAACTCGCACGGCCTTCGTTGCCCGCCTTGAAAATCGTCTCGAGCCCGGCGGAACGGTCATCCGTCGCAGGCTTTCCATCCACCACGACATCGAGGGCGTTCATGGCCTCGATCGTCTTCTCGAGCCCGTCTCGGACTTCGCCGAGCGCACGTACGGTCTCGTCGCGGTTCGTGACCGCGATGTCATGCCACATTCCCCACCCACTCGCGGCGATGCGCGTCATGTCGCGGAAGGCGCGGCCCGCATAGTGCTGGTAGTTGTGCTTGAGCAGGCGTTCGGGAAGGTTGCCCGCAAGCGTAGAACTGAGCATCTGGGGCATGTGCGAAACCCATGCCATCGTGCGGTCATGGTGTTCCGGCGGAAAAACGACGGGAGTCGCCCCGAGGAACTTCACCAGTTCCAGGAGTTCGGCGTATGCGGATTCCTCGGTACCCTCCGGAGGGCACACGAACCAGTAGGCGTTCTCGAAAATCGCGGGGTCGTTGTGTTCGCAGGTCCGCTTCTCGGAACCGGCCATCGGGTGGCTCCCGACAAAGCGGAACGGAGCAGGCAGCTTCACGCCCGCCTTGCAGATTTCGACCTTCGTAGAGCCGATATCACTCACGAGGCACGGCGCACTGGACCCGGCATCGTTCTGCTCGGTCCACTTCACATGCGCAAGCGCATCGATGGTCTTCAAGATATGCAGAATCGGGCTGCACAGCAAAATGAGGTCGCAGTCCCTGGACCACTGTTCGACATCGCCGTATTCGAAAAATTCATCGGCAAGTTCCAGCTCGCGGGCGCGCGCAAGCGTCACGGGAGAACTCACGGCCCGGATTACAGTCGGGCGCTTTGCCTGCTTGAGTGCAGAGGCGATGGAACCCGCAAGCAGCCCGAAACCTACCAGCGCTATACGTTTCATCTATTCCTCCACCTTGCGGGTCTCTTCCATGATAACCTTGAAAATGCGGCGCACCGATTCACCGGAAAGCGGGCCACCGGCCTTTTCCGCCTTTTCGGCAACTTCGGCCAGCACGGCCTCTTCACGAGCCGTATCCAGCACAGGCAGGCCCTTCTGTTTCTTGATTTTTCCAATTTCAGTCGCATAGACGGCGCGCTTGTTCAAGAGCGCGATTACCGAATCTGTCAATTCGTCTATGCGTATGCGCCAGTCTTCTATTTCCATACGAAAAAAGATAGTAATTTGGCAAGCCCGTTTTACGCCCATCCACCGCCTCTCCCGCCCGCTTTTTCGCCCCTTTCAATACACTTGATACAGTTGGTTTATAATTTATTTTCATCGCATTGCGACCCCCACTTTACGGACCTATATTAAGGACACACGTGTTTAGGAGGTTGTTTTTTATGAAAATCAACAAAATTCTTTCGGCAGGAACCCTTGCGGTAATGACCATGGCAGCAACAACTATTGCAAAAGACTTCAGCGGTGCAGAACTCTACACCAATGAAGAATTTTCTTACGGTAAATTCGAAGCCCGTATGAAGATGGCGGCCGCTTCGGGCACTGTCAGTTCCATGTTCCTCTACCAGAACGGCTCCGAACAGGCCAGCGCACAGCGTTGGGTCGAAGTCGATATCGAAGTCCTGGGCAAGAGCCCCAACAGTTTCCAGTCCAACATCATCACGGGCAAAGCCGGCGCACAGATCACCAGTGAAAAGCACCACGCCGTCAGTCCGGCAGCAGACCAGGGGTTCCACACCTACGGTCTCGAATGGACGCCCGATTACGTCCGCTGGACCCTCGACGGAAAAGAAGTCCGCAAGACCAACAAGGGCGAAAACAAGAACCAGGTCGAAAACCTGATCGGTACGCAGGGCCTCCGCTTCAACATTTGGTCTTCTGAAACTGCTGAATGGGTCGGCCAGTTTGACGAATCCAAACTCCCGCTCTTCCAGTTCATCAACTGGGTCAAGGTTTACAAATACACTCCGGGCAGGGGCGAAAACGGCAGCGACTTCACGCTCGACTGGACGGACGATTTCAATTCGTTCAACAGCTCTCGCTGGAGCAAGGGCAACTGGACCTTCGACGGCAACCGCGTTGACCTGACCCCGAACAATATTTACACCAAGGATGGCATGCTGATTCTCGCCCTCACCCGCAAGGGCCAGGAAAGCTTCAACGGCCAGGTCCCGGTTGATAACGAACCGTCCCCAATTTCTTCGAGCAGCAACGTCACTCCGCCGTCTTCGAGCAGCGTTACCCCGCCGCCCAGCTCCAGCAGCGAAGTGATGCCGCCGCTCTCCTCCAGCAGCATCGTGATGCCCCCCTACTCCAGCAGCGTCGTGGACGCCATCCCCCAGATGCGCGCAAAGCAGCTGCAGGACAAGGAAACCCACACCGTCAACGCCAAGGGCGCCCGCGTCAACAACACCCGCGCAAGCGATCCCCGCAACCGTTACCGCGTGAACTTCAAATTTTAACTAAACACCCCCCAAACAACAAAGTCTACGTGGCGAATGTCGCGTAGACTTTGTTATTTTATAGCCATGCGCAAAGAACTCGCACTCATCCTGGAAAAACTCCCGCACAAAGACGGGGACAGGCTACCCAGCGTACGCGAAATCATGAAGGTGTACGGCTTGTCGTCAAGCACGGTACAGGCGGCTCTCCGCACGCTCGAGCGCGAATCGAAAATCTGCCGCATCCAGGGGAAAGGCTGCTTCTGGACATCGCAGGGCATCACCACGATATACGCGGGCAATTCCGTCCCCGCAATCCGCGAATCCGCCATGGAAAAAGTGGAGAGGCTCTTCCGCGAGGACTGGGAACGCGGCGTGTTCAAGACAGATGACAACCTCCCCCTCATGAAGGAACTGTCCATCCGCTACAACATCTCGCAGGCCGTAATCCGCAAGTTCCTGAACCTGGAGGAATCCCGCGGGATCCTCGAGAGGGTCGGGCGTCATTACCGCTTCACCCGCAAGGACGAGAGAAAAACGGGTGCCTCCTTGAGCGAAATCATTTTTGTCACCCGCTGCAACAGCTGGGGCGGCTTCACCGCCGAAAGCGAGCGCGAGATGGATTTTTTGCGCATGGTCTACAAGAAGGCGGGTGCCGAACACTACAAGCTCATTTTGCTCGGCCTGAACGAAAAGACCGGAACGCTTATCGACCGGAGCGGCAAGCCGCGCAAGCTCACTGACTTCCGCAACGCCGTCGGCGCAGTTCTTTCTACCCTGCTCGTGATGGAACCAAAAAAACTCCTGCAGCTATTCGCCGAGGTCACCTACCCGGTCGCCGTGTGGTGGGAACATCCCGTGCAGTCGCTGCCCGAACGCTACATCCGCAAGGACAACTGGACGTTCTTCAATTCCACATTCGGTCCCGGCCCCGGAAAGGAGATGGGCAAGTACCTGCTTTCGCGCGGGGTACACGATGTCGCCTTCTTTTCGCCATACCATGACAGTTCCTGGTCCATAGAGCGCCTCGCCGGCCTGCGGGAAATGGGCCTGAGCGTCATGGACTGCACCGACGATGAATTCGCAAGCCCGTGGGACTACAAGCAAATCGCCCGCAGCAAGGTGGAAAAGCATTCGGTGGAAGCCTACGCCCGCGAACTCCTGAAGCGCAAAATGGTCAGCATCCTGGAAAACCGGGATTACGGGCAAATCCCCATCGTGTGCGTGAACGACGACGTCGCATCCGCCCTGCTCGAACTCCAGGAAGAAGGCCGCATCGGCCCGCTGGGACAGCTCTACGCCTTCGACAATTCTGCGGAAAGCTACCTGCTGAGGCTACCCTCGTACGATTTCAACACGCAGGCGCTCGTCGACCGCATGTTCTACAGCCTGGTAAACAGCGACGCGTTCCACATGCAGCACCGCATCCAGCAGGTGCTCGGCCAGGTCGTGGAAAAATAAGGCCGCAACGCCCTCCTTGAGCAAATGCGGCACAAAAACAAACCGAAAATTTCCGGAACTACGCCCTAAAGCCGTTACCGTATTGGTAAAGTTCCAGCCCGAATTCCGGCAATGCGGCAATCAGGTGATCAAAAATATCGGACTGGATGCCTTCATAGTCCTCCCACACGGTCGTATTCGTGAACGCGTATATCTCGAGCGGAAGGCCCTGCGGAGTCGGCTCCAGCTGGCGGGTCATGAGCGTCATGTCCTGCGCGACATACTTATTCGAACGGAGGTAGGCGGTACAGTAGGCGCGGAACGTGCCTATATTCGTGAGATGGCGGGTATTGAGCATATCCGGGTCTTCGGTGCCCGAAGCAACGCCCAGCAAGCCGGCCTTAGATTCCTCGCCCACAATTTCGTGCGCCTTCGCGTTCAGGTATGGAGCGAGAATTTCAATCTTTGAAAGATTGGCGATTTCTTCGGGAGTGAGGAAGCGGATGCACTTCTGGTCGATAAACATCGCCCTCTTGATGCGCCGCACTCCGGAATCCTGCATGCCGCGCCAGTTGCGGAACGAGTTCGTGATGAGGTCGTATGCGGGGATGACCGATATGGTATTGTCCCAGTTGCGCACCTTCACCGAAGTAAGCGTGATGTCCATGACCGTGCCGTCGGCATGGTGACGCTCGATTTCGATCCAGTCGCCCTTGCGCAGCAAATCGGAAATGTTTATCTGCACGCCCGAAACCACGCCAAGAATCGAGTCCTTGAAAATGAGCATCAGGACAGTCGCCATGGCGCCCAATGCCGAGAATATGATGACAGGGCTCTTGTCGGTCACCTGGCTCACGATAAATATCGCGGCAAGGCAGAACAGCGCGACCTTCACCGCCTGAAAAATACCGTGCAGCGGGCGCTTCATGGTGCGTTCGTTTATGCCGTTCAGGTGCTCGACCACATCGAGCATGGAGCAAGCAATCGCAAACGAGAGCAGCGTGTACCAGATGTTGGACACGCGGGAACACAATTCAAAAAGCCAGCCGGACTGGTTCAGAATCCGCGGCGTGGTCGTAGAAAACGCGGTCGCCGGCAGAATCTGCAAAAGGCGCGACGCGACATGCCTCTCCACAAGGAGCATGTTGAACGTGTTCGGTGTCTTTTTCGCCCAGCGCTTGAGCAGCGGGACGAACGCCGCATAGATTGCAAGGAAAAGGAATGCAATCGCCGAAAGCAAAAAAGCGAGATTGACGTATTCGTTTTCTATTGGCATAGAACAAAGTATAATAAAAGACTACTTCTTCAACAGACGCATGATTCCCTGGCGGTTGAATTCCGGAGAATCCTTCGGGAACGGGCTCTTCTGTTCGGCACGCAGCGTGAAGGTGCCGCATTCTCCCCCGTCGACCTCGGTACCGGACTTCGAGGAGATACCATCCACGAATATGGAATCCGCGACAACGGAAAGGATGTTCCGGAGCTCTTCGGGATTGCCGTTCGTACGCGAAATGCACAAATCCGGCGAATTGAAGACTTCCAGCCCGAGCGTGTAGAGCAGATTGTCGCTTTCCACGAAGTTGATCCAGGGGTCCATCGGGAATTCGCCATCGTCGAGTTCCTCGCGGAAGGCGTCGGCAGTCCAGGCCGTGCCCGACTGCTGCATGTACACGCCCGTCGCACCCGCGGCAAGCACCTTCAGGATGGCGGAATTAACCATCTTGAGGTCATCCGCGCTCTTGAGCGTACCGAGCAAAAAGAGCAAGGACTTGTGAGAATCGATGGCGGCAGCCTCTTCCGCGCTCAGTTCCCGATGCTCGGCAAAAATACCCGAAAGGCCCGAGGCCGGGGCGTTGCGAACGACATCGAAACTCACGCTGCAACCGGGAACGAGAAGCGTCTTCGTGTCGGCACCGACGGACACCGTCTCCGTCAACTGGAAAGCATCCGCGGGAGCAACGGGAATCGGGAAAGCAAGGACAAAACGGTTCATTATCAACCTCAAATAAAATGTTTTACAGCAGCTCCCGAACCGCGGCCTGGAGCAGGTCTTCGCGCGGGGGCGCGGGCAGGGCAACTTTAGCCTGGAACGCCTTTTCGAGAGCGCCGGCAGTGAAACTATGCGCGGGAATATAGGCGGCATAACCCGCAGAAGAAAGTTCCCTGGCGAGGACTGTCTGTTCGAACTGGCCGGGAGTCGGGACAAAAATGCAGCGCGCGCCGAGGAAGGCCAAGTCCATCACGGTGCTGTAGCCTCCCCTGCTTATCACCCAGTCGGCGTTCCTTACGGCGCGGGCGAATTCTTCCGTCGGCAGGTGGTTGTGGAACTCGACATTCCCTTCCTTCCACGAGCGCGTGCCCTTCTGCGGTTTCCCGAGCACCATCACGTGCTCGCCCGGAACCTGCGCGAGAATCTGCCGGAGGGCGGTCTCGAACTGCGTTCGTGCGGGTTCCACGCCCGAAACTATGGCGAGAACGTTACGGCCCGATGTAGACCCGTCCCCGGAGCCAAGCGTCTCGAGGCCCGCGAACCGGGAAAGGAGCCCCACGTACCGGAGCGGCACCGGGCAGCCTTCCACATGCGAAAGCGCTCCCGCATATCCGGGGAAACCTTCCACATCGGGAACCCACACCTCGTCAAACTTCTTCATCAGGGAATTGTGCCAGCGGATGCCGATGCCTTCCAGCGTCGACAACGCGGGCGGGAAAGCGATGCGCCGCTGGTGCGTCATGTACACGCTATGCGCCCTGGTGGAATAAAAACCGAAACGGTTATCCGAAAAAACGATATCGTACCCATGGCGCTCGACCATCTCTTCGGCATAGCGGTGCTCGTACCGGATGACGGCGTTCAAATGCGAACTCTTCTTGAGAAGCCAGAGCCCCATGTTGAACCCGTGCTTCGGGTAGACGATATTGTAGCTCGGCGCAATGCGCTGGCGCACCTCCGGGAACACCTCACGGAAAAAGGCCGCATTCGCGGGCACAACCGCAATTTCGACCTCAGCTCCGTTACGGAGAAATTCCCTTATGACGGGCACGCAACGCGTCGCATGCCCTAGCCCCCAATCCAAAGGGGCTACAAATACTTTCACCGGGCCTCCAGCCAGGAGTGTGCCCAGTCGCCGTGGTCGCAGTCCTTGTTGTCGCCCATCTCGACCTTCAAGTTAAGATGGCGCACGCCGGTAATCTCGACATCCAACTTCTGTTTTTCCATCGAGTAGAGCTTCTTGGAGCGGGCAAGTTCGCGCCCGTCGCCCAGCACGACAAAGTAGGCTCCGTCACCGCAGGCGCTTTCGTCGTCAAGCCCGACAACCGCATGGAACATGTCGAACCCGCGCGGGAGCGTGTATTCGAGACTGGAATTCGCATGGGAGCCGATACCGTAACGGAACGGTTCACCGTCCAGAGTGAGCCTGTGGTGTTCCACAGATTGGTTCACCTGCGGGTCACCCCAATCCTGAGCGTAGCGCTCCATCTTGAGGGCCGAAAGGAGGACCGCCCTGTCGGATTCCAGGAAGAAATCCCTGTAAATGACAGTCGTATCGGCATCGGGCATGGAGCAGGTGAACAAGGCACGATTCATGCCGTTCCTGATTTTCAGGGAATCCAGGCGCAAAGTATCCGCCTCCAAAGTCAGCAAGATGCCGCCCTGCTTTTCGTCGTTGAGCGAATAATCGCATGCGATGGACTCGGGGAAGCGCTTGTTCAATACGATCATCCCGTCCATCTGTTCGCTGACGGTGAAGTTCTGCGCGTAATGCGACACGCCCTTCTTGGAAATAATCTTGTAGATTACCAGCGGGTAGCCGAACTTCTTCGCATCCACGAGCACGCGTTCGTGCTTGTAGCTGTCGAGAATCTTGTCGATCTGGTCGGTCGTCTTGAAACCCACCACGCGGCTTTCGCGGTTGACCTTGCCGTAACCGTCCTGACCGCGCACCAGATAGATGTTCCCGCCGGATTTCTGCATCCATTCGGCAAACACATCGGTGCTCCAGCCTTCGAACGTGCGTTCGCTGAAGGCGCTGTGGCCCTGAGCAAGCATCTGCCACGGCCTAGAGTAGATGAACACGGAATTCGCAGGGTAACTCGCCAGTTCGTTGTTCAGGAATTCCTCTTCGCCCAACAGCTTGTTCTTGTAGTAGAGCATGTTGTTGCGGTAGCTCGGGGCATGGTACAGCATGAGGCCGAGCGTGAGGACGCATGCGAGCCCCATAACAATCGACGCGGCGGCATCCTTCCTCATCTTGGTCGAGAATTCAAGCGCATCGTAAAGGCCTAGCGCCATCAGGAGCGCGAACATCGGGAGCGCCACCAGCACGTAACGCTGGTTGATGTCGATGGTGAACGTGCCCGACACGTTGAACATGATGACGAAAATCTGCAAGCAGAAGAAAATACCCAAGATGAACCCGCGCACATAACGGCCAAAGACAATCATGCGCACGAGGAGCCACACCGTCGCCACAAGCAAAATGATGGTGAACGTCGTGTAGAACGGGTTCGTCATGATACCACCGAAAGACGGGTCGGTATCGAAGTTCAGCATCGTCACGATATTGGTCTTCAGGTTGAACCAAAGGTTATCAAACGAATGAGCCGCATGCTCGCCACCCTGGAAGTCGTAACCGCGGTAGGCCGCCATGTTGTTGACGCTCGGCCAGCTCACCGCAATCACCGCGGCAATGAAGGCCGGCAGGCGGTAGGGCTTCTCGAGGAAATAGCGGTAATAGTAGAGCGCAAACGGGATGAAGGCGAAAACCGTCTCCTGGCGGGTCTGCGCGAAGAAACCGAGCAGCGGGACCGTCAGCAAGAAGTGCTTCCAGGTGACCTTGTTGGTCGGGACAAACGCATACCAAGCCATCAGCATGGTGAGCAGGCAGATGTAGAGGACTTCCGTCGAAGCGGAACGCGCCTGCAACAGGTATATGGGCATACCGCCCAAGAAGGCCGTCGCCGCTAGAGCCAGCTTACTACTCCTGAACCACTTGGATAGCGCCAAGAAGAACGCTATAAGGCTCAAGATGTAGAACGGATAGTTCACCAGGAGGGCGGTATCGCGGTTCGGTTCCATGAAGTTGAACACGAGCGAATATACGAACCCGAGCGCCTTGCCCTTGAAATTGTTCACTTCGGTCTTGCAGTCGAGAACGCCGTCGGTCCACACGCCCTCATTGCAGATGCCGCCCGTGTGCTGGAAGTACATCTGCAAGCCCATCGATTCCCAGCTCGTCTCGTCGCTCAGCACGCGGTGCGTATTGCTGATGTTGCCGAACATGAACACCGAGAAGAAAATCAGCAGCAGGGCGAGCCCGCAGAAGCTCTTGCCACTCGGGAGGAATCCCTTCAGGTGCTTCGCCACGAAGGGGATGTTGACGATAATGCCCGCAATCAGCAAGACGAACGTCGAAAGGATGGAGTAGTAACCCCAATCGATATCCCAGCGGCGCGCGTACGAAACGGTAAGGTTGTTGAAAATCAGGAACGCGACAAGCAACACCGCGACCGAGACCGCAGCCATCACCGCATGGGGTTTTCCCAGCATGAGCGAAGAAACCCAGTCTCGAAGCGACTGCGCCAGAGACTTTTTCTCCACCCCGGTTTCCTTCTTTACAGACAAATCCTTTTTTGCAACAGATTTCTTATTTTCTCTTCTACTCATATTCAAGACAATTTAGTTTATTTTTGATTCCTAACCCGTAATGCCGAGGCGTTCCATGGCAATCTTCTTGCCCGTCTGCACGTCGCTCTTGCCGCTACCAAGTTTCGGAAGCTCATCGACCTTCACGACGGCGCCCGGAAGCATCAGGGGCGGGAGTCCGACCTGCTTAAGCATATCCTTCACTTCGGCTTCTTCCTTATCGCCCGCATACACCAAGACGATCTTCTCGCCCTTGCTCCCGTCGGGGACGGCCACAGCGAAATGGTCGATTTCGTCGAACAGGGCGCATTCCGATATCTTGAAGTCCACGGAGCCGAGGCTCACCATCTCGCCGCCGAGCTTGGCAAAGCGGCTGTAGCGGTCCACAATCGTAAGGTAACCGTCCTCGTCCACATGGCCCTTGTCGCCCGTCTTGTACCAGCGCTTGCCGTTGATGACTGCAATCGCCTGCGCCGTACGATCCGGATCTTTCAGGTAACCCTTCATAATCTGGGCACCGCCAATCAAGATAAGGCCATCCTCGCCCACGCCGAGTTCTTCCATGGTATCCGGGTCCACGATGCGGAACTGCGTCCCGGGCAGCGGAGCGCCGACGGTACCCGGCTTGTTGCCCTCGATAACCGTCTTGTAGTCGTCCATGAGCACGTCCTTCGTGTTCACAGCCGCCACCGGAGTCGTTTCCGTACAACCGAAGCCTTCGAAAATCTCGATCTTGAACTTGGTGCGGTAAAGCTGGCGCACATCCTCGCGAATCTTCTCGGCGCCGGCGTATATGGCACGGACATGCGAGAACATCAGCGGGTGCACCGCACGGTTCAGGCCCCACATGCGCAGGAACGTGCCCGTGGCCACCATGATGGAAACCTTGAACTGGGCACACATGCGCGACACGAGCCTAGCGTCCGTCGGGTCGGGGCAGGTCGCCACCGGCACGCCTTCCACAAGGCAAAGCATCGTCGTGATGGAGAACCCGAACGCATGGAACAGCGGGAGCGAACCGAGGAACACGTCCTCCGCGCTAGGCAAGAGCACACTTTCGCACTGTTTGATATTGCCCATCAGGTTCTGGTGCGTGAGTTCCACGCCCTTCGGGCGGCCTTCGGAACCAGAGCTGAATATGATGGTCGCCACGTCGTCGAGGGTAACCTTCTTGAAGAAGCGCAGTTCCAGGTACCAGGCCGGCAGGAACATCACCCGCAAGAAGTTCTTCACGAGGGTCGACTTGTGCAGCTGCTCCTTCAGGTCTTCCATGTAGTAGACCTTGTAGTTGTCGAGCAGTCTCTCCATCGGGAGGCCCTTCTGCTTCAGCTTCTCGATAAACACGCGTGCGGTAATGATGGTCTTCACGTCCGCGACACCGCAGCAGTAGTCCATCGTCTCGGGCGTATTCGTGTAGTTCAGGTTATATACGGTCTTGCCCTTGATGAGGCAGGCCATGTTCACGATGATGCCCGGACCGGAGGGCGGGATAAGCACGCCAATCTGCTTCTCGCCCGCCGTTAACTTGTCAATCATTCCCGAGAAAGAGAGCGCGGCAGTCGCGAGCGCATTGGCGGAAAGGTGGTTCCCGTCGGGGCTATACACCGAGGGGCCGCTCCCGATACGCTTCACCGTGCGAATCCAAGCGGATGCCACCGGGCGCAGCTTGCGGATGTAGGTCGTCCATGCGGTAATCGAGAGTTCCTGCACCGCACGCTTAACCATCATCGGGCTCGTATCGAGCGGAAGGCTCTCGCCAAACGCGACAGAGACGATTCGGCCACCGCTATGCACCATATCCTTGAAGCCGGCGTCGGCCATGGAGTAGCTACTCCCCCACAGGCCCTGCACATAGAACGGCAAAAGCTTCACACGCGGCACGTCCTTGATGGCGGCCGAGTAATCCAGACGGAAGCGGCTCATGTTGCCCGTCGAAGTCATCGCGTTCTCGGGGAACATCACCACGGCTTCCCCACGCATGAGCGCCTTGCGGGCAGCCTCCATCGCGGGTCCCGGATTCGCAATATCGAGGTCGATAGTCTCCATCTGCGAAAGCAGGAGCCTCACGTACCACTTCTCGAAAGGCCTGCGCGTAATCACGAAGCGCATCGGGCGCGGGCTTGCCATCTGGATCATCGCCCAGTCGATATACGAGATGTGGTTACCGACCAAGAGCACAGGACCTTCCCACGGGATGTTCTGCACGCCGGTCACGAGGAACCTGTAATGCACGGAGAGCACCGAGCGCAAAAGCTGGCGCAGAAGCGTCTGCGGCAAGGCCCAGAGCGCCCAGACCGTCCCCACAAGGCATACGATGCCGAGGACGAAGAACAAGTTTATCTTTGCGAGCCCGACATAGCGGAGGGCGATAATCGCGAGAATGTCGAACACGATAATGCTGAGGTTCTGCACCATATTGGACAGCGAGAGCACATGGCCCGCGGAGCGCGGTTTGGTGTTGTAGAGCATCGTCGCGAACATCGGGAGCGCGAAGATACCGCCGCAGAACCCGAGAAGCGCGAAGGCAATCGAGTTGTAGGGGCGCGGAATAAACGGGATAAGGAAGATGAGCACGGACGCACCGGCCGTCCCCATCGGGATAAGCCCCATCTCGATAAAGTTCTTGGACATGCGAATCGCAAACAGGAAACCAGCGACAAGGCCGATGGCCGTACCGAAGATGGCGTAGTTCGCAAGAGCGTCCTTGTCAAACAGGGAGCCGGAACTAAACTGGTCCTGGATGACGAACACCATGAGGAAGATAATGACCCAGAACATCGACTGCCCGACGAGCGCCTGGCGGAGCGGCCTGTTCTTCCAGGCCTTCGCCATCTTGCGGCGAGCGTACTTGGTCGTCCAGTAATACTTCCAGGGGAACTTCAGATCCTTGTCATAAGCACCGATGGAAGGGAGCCTGAGGGCAAAAACAAACGCGAGAAGCTGGAGCCCGCCAAGCGTATAGAGCACGGGCAATGTCAAGTCTGCGCGCACGGCAAAAGCGAGTGCCACGCCCGCGAAGAACATCGCGCAGAACGTCACAATCATGAGCGTCCCGCTTCCGTTCGCAAGGAAGCGCACACCCAGAAGTTCCTTCAGGTAGCCGTTCTTGGCCGGACTCTGGAAGGCCTGCAGCACAAAGAACAGCCCCACGCCGGCAAACATCATGATGAGGTTCCCGAGATAGGCACCCGCACAGAACAGGCCAATCACCGGGAGCGAAAGAAGCGTCGTCCACACAAGCACGCGTTCCTTCGGGTGCTTGTCCGAAGCAAAGCCCGCAGGCGTCAAAAGCAGCACGCAGGGCAGCAGGAACAGCAGGTGGAGCACATAGAACTGCCACGAACCCGTAGGCGTGAAGCCCATGCGGTTGAGAACCAGTTCAGTATAGGCAACAACCGCCGTAGAGACGGCCACCTGAGTAAAAGCCAAGCCAAAAAACGAAAAACAGCCTTTCACCTTTTTCATTTCTACTTTCCTTTCAAGATCGATCCAACGGGGCACAAACCCCGCTCCCAGTAAATATAGCAAGCGCCGACATATATAAGAAAGGACGGCACCCGGATGGGTGCCGTCGCTAAGCAATTCTAGGCGGTATAGAGCCTAAACCAGCTTACTTCACTTCGAAGTAGTAGGTCTGGAGGGTCTTGCCTTCCTGAGAGAACTGGATAATCTGCTTGCCCTTCGGGAGGTCACCAGTAATCTTGTAGAGGTTTTCGGCAACGTAGGTCACCTTAAGGTCGGTGGACTTGCTCTTATCCGGGAAGATACCCTTCACGTCGGTCTCGACGAAGCCCTTGCAGTCCTTGTGGTTTGCAACCTTGTCTTCAATCGCGGCGAAAGTCTTGGCGACGAGCGGAGCGGTGACGGAGGAAGCGTTCACGTAGAGCACGTTGAGCTTGCTGTCAACGACGAGCGGCTCCTTGAGGGTGAGCGTCTTGGTTGCAGCGGCGGCAGTCTTGCCCTTAGCCTTCTTGCCCTTCTTGTCAGCCTTGGGCGGAACCTTGGCACCATCGGTGGACTGAGTCATTTCAAGGCGGTAGCCGGCGACAGATTCGGTGCACTGGGTAGAGAAGAGCACCCAATCGTTGTTGATCTTGGTCGGGGCCTTTTCGCCCGTCTTGTAGAGACCCGGATTCACCTGGTCGCTGTAGATGTAGAGCTTGACCTTGAGGTTCGGTTCGGCTTCGGAAGTCTGAACCGGGTTACGGCTCTTGATGTACTTGGAACGGCCGGCGAGGATGCGGTAGCTGCCCACGGGAACCTTTTCGAACTTGAATTCGCCCTTCTGGAGTTCAGCCTTGTACGGGTACTTTTCCTTGGTGGTCGTGAAAATAGTGGAGTCCATCCATACGGTCGGCATCGGGACGGCCTGTTCAGTGAACGGATCAAGAACGACACCTTCGATAGTACCAGTCTTTTCGCAACCGGTCATGGCCATGGCGACGAGAGCCGCGGCGCAAGCAGTAAGAATTTGTTTCTTCATTTTTTTTCCTTGTTTTGAAAACCCAGTTGAATTTAAAAAAAAATGCCCCCCGCAACGTGGAGGGCATCGGAAACAGCCTAAAATTAAGCTTCTTCTTCGGCCTTGGCGGGCACAGCCTTGCGGGTCTTGCGCTTTGCGCCCGTGATGTTGCCAGCGAAACGCTTGTTGAAGCGATCGATACGGCCAGCCGTATCCACGCGGTGCTGCTTACCCGTCCAGAACGGATGGGTATCAGCGGTGATTTCAAGGGAAATCACGCTATGTTCAACCCCATCGATAGTCTTCTTTTCGGCGGAAGACTTCGTGGAGCGGGTGATGTATTCTTTACCCGTATTCGCATCGACAAACACGACCGGTTGATAGTTAGGGTGGATACCTTCTTTCATTTTTCAAATCCTATTGAAGTGAATTATTTGGAGTTCCAAATTTAGCAGTTTTTGAGGATTTTGGCAAGATACGGGCTCTTTTTTTGTATTTTTAGAGCATGAAAACGCTGAAATGTCTAATTGCCGCCCCACTCATGACCGGGTTGGCCCTTTGCTTTACCGCCTGTAACGATGAACGTCCCGTAGCTAAAATCATCAAGGTGGACCAAAAAATGCCGCTCATCGAGTGGCCCGACAGCGTTTACGTGAATTCCCTCGATTCCATTCTCGCGCTGGAACCCGTCAGAAAGCCGAAGAACGAGAACGTGACGAACCTGCGCCTGAACCCGAACAAGGCGCCCGTATTCAACCTGCCCTCCTCCGTCACGGGCAAGCCCGACAAGAAGACCGCAAGCAAGGATGTGCGCAAGAGTAATCAGGAAGCCCGCGGCATGGGACTCCCGCAAGGCCAAAGCAACGACGCTTTCGGCAAGAAGGGCGAAGCCTTCAGCGACAAGTTCATGCGCGCCATGTCGGCGCTGCAGTCCGACCCGAACAACTCGAGCCTGTACAAGATGGTCGTCGCGAACGAAGAGGATCTTAGCAAGTTGCTGCGCCGGACCTATGGTGCCGGTTCGCAGAGCCTCCCCGGCTTCCTAGTGAGATCCGAACTGCAGACCGTTAACCCAAACGTCGACCTCGACCACCTGAGGGCAGGCGACAGGGTCAAGGTCCCGCGGCTCTAAAGCCTTATTTTTGCCCTATTTTCAAGCGGCTAATTCAAGCAGGCAAAGGCCCGAAAACTACCTCGGGCTCTTCCGGCCATTCACGCGGAAGCGGAAATCGCGCCCGTTTTTCTTGAATTTTACGAACAAACTCTGCTCTTTTGAATCGAAGTAGATTTTCGGTTCGTGCATTTCCGTAGCCGGCATGCGAGCAATGTTCCTGATGGCAATCGTAGTATCCTGACCCGCAGGATTTCCGGATGTCCCGACAGAATCCTCCGCTATGGCGTACCACACGGCATTCTCGATACCCGCCGTCGCGTCGGTGGGCGGTTCCGTCAGATTCGCGCCGTAATTCGGGTTGTTCAGCATCGCATCTTCAACCAAGCCGAAGAACACTCCCTTCGTGAGTTCCTTGCTGAAATTGTTCTCGAGGTCGCCACGCAGCTGCGCCGTCCCGCCGACAGTCTTGTATTCAAGCGGCCACATCACGCCGTAAACCTGTGCATCGTCCTTGATGGTGCTTTCAAAAATCACCGAAAGCGCGCCGACCTTCGCGTTCCCGCTGATGCTCCCGCCCACGAGCCAGGCGTCTTCTTCGAGCACGGCGTCGTCGCTGACCGACCCCGCGCTCATGAAGGCACGCCCGCGAACAACGGCGTTGTCGCCGACGGAACCACCATTAATAACTGCAAAATCCTCGATGCGGGCCTTCCCCGTAACGGTTCCGCCGTTCACGACCGCATTCGGCCCGACAAATGCAGTGGTGGCCACGGTCGCCTTGCCGCTTACCCACCCCCCACCATTGGCGTGCTGCTTGTAGCCGCTTGTGTTCGCGGGTTTCCAGAAATCCTTGTTGTAGCCTTCGGGTGCGCCGTTCACGACCTCAATCATGTACGGATAGCGGTAGATGCTATAGTAGAACTGGTCCCAGAGAATCGTCTGCATCTCGGTCGGGGTCGCCGCCACGGCAAGCCACAAAGCCTTGTCGCTTGCCTTCGTCTCGATTTCAAGGTTGAATCCCGTACCGTGCTTCATCTCGCTGTAACGCGCGGTCCCGTCCGCACCTTCGGCGACAAGGCCCGCCGTCCAGCCCGAAGCCGGATCCGGCAACTTGTCCGGCGCGTAGTTGCACCAGTTGTACTTCTTGCCCATGTAGTCGTCGGTATTGTCGCCAAAGCAGGTGTAGCCCTTGACGGTCGGCTTGTCCTGCACGATTCCGCGGAACTTGACCGAGACCTTCCCCGCCTTGTCAGGGTAAAGCCGCACCAGATTGTAGCCCCAGCGCTGCGGAGCCCAGTAGCTCGGCGAAATGTATCGGTCGGGGCATTCCCCCGAAACGGCGGAATCGCACTCCATCTTGTTAAGCATCGTCACGCGGGCATGGTTGCTGTAGGGGTAACCTACACCGACACTGCGCCTCGTCGAAAATTCGTAATCGCCCCAGGCCTTCTTGTACAAAGCCTTCTTTTGGGGGACGTACTCGAGCGTCGCCTGCTTCATCGCCCACCGGCCGAACTCTTCGTTCAGGTCGTCAAGCGACCACTTGTAAACCATCATCATGGCCGTGAAGGGCGTCTGGTCCATAAGCCCGTCCTCGCCGTCGGCGATGGATTCCGTCCAGATGCGGTTCACCTGCTTGGCCCCCTCGATGCCGCCACCGAACGATTCCTTGAGGTGTTCCATGAAATGCCAGTTGCAGTAACGGTCGCGCGTCGAGCCGTAATACAGGAACGGGAAATCGATAAGGTATTCCGAACAGCCGGGAGCCTCATTCGGGATAAACTGGTGGGCCATCCAGTTCGCATGCGATTCGCAAACCCAGCCCGTATGGCTGTTGTTGCCCATCCATCCGGCAAGGCTCTGCATGCCGTGCGCATATTCGTGCGCAAGACCCCAGCGGTCGCTCAAGGAGCCCTTCCCGAGCCAGATGCCGGGAGAACACCCACCGTCGCCACAGGCCTCGTTGTTGTCGCCCCCGTAAAGCGCGCCCATCTTCTCGTCGTCAAACACGTAGACGGCAACCTTTATCTTGCTATTCGGATTGCCGGGCTGCGGCAGCGCCCATTTTAAAGAATCATGGTAAAACGTGAAAATTTCTTCCAGGATATCCAGGCCCTTCTGCGCCTCGTCGCTCGAGATTCCCACCATGTTCGTGGAGCCGTCGTCGTATTTGTCCTTGCGGCATATCTCAAAATGCTCGGACGCACGGACAAGCCTATGCCCGTGCGGTTCGCATACAGGATTCCACGTGACAGCGCCTGCACTGCACAAACCGCCAAGGAAAAGGGAAACCACCACCCATCTTTTCATAAGCACTCCTATTGGCCCGGATTTATTCCCAAACTACGAATGAATATATTCTTTTTTGGGCCCCGTAGGACTGCGCAAAGGAAAGAGTAAATAAAAAAAACGCAAAAGCGGCCGTAAAAGGCTACCTTGCACGGCCCAAGTTCTTGTAATCGGGCGTAAGCTTCACGCAGTTCGTGTCCTTCGGGGCACTGCGGTAAAGCGCGAGTTCCTTAGTAAAAACACCCTTCGCCGAGGCCGAAACGCTCCACTTGCTCCCGGCGGGGCATCCCGAAATGTCCACTTTCGATACCGCGGTGAACCTCGTAGATGTAATCTTGTAATCAAAATAGTCCGTCGATGCGGAATCGCCCAGCTGCAGGGCCTTCGCGTTCCCGACATAGGCGTTCTTCGCGAAGAAATCCTTCTGCGCGTTGATGTAGGCCAGGGACTGTTCCTGCATGTCCCTGACCGAGGCGGCAAGCTCGTTCTCCTGAGCGGTCTCGTTGCAGCTGCGCACCGCGAAAACGGCAACCACCACCGCGACAATACACACGAGCGGAAGCGCTATCTTCTTGAGCGGCACGTTGCCCAGCTTTTCGAGCACCTCGCCGATGGACTCACCCTCGGGTTCAACCTCCTTCCCCTTCTGCCACTTGAGCAATTTCAAGGCCACAAGGATGTGGAGCATCTGTCGCGGGAAGGCAAGCCCCGCCGCGGCCACCAGAATCAGGAGCACGGAAATCACCAGCAAGACGACGAGCGCGACATCCGCCATGGGGAGCAGCCCCTCGGCTTCCTTCAGCAGGCCGAGAAGTTCCTTGTCCTCGGAGAAATTCTGCGCGGCAAACCGCCCGGTAAAGTTGTTGTACCGAGCAAGTCCGAGCGTCACTGCCCCGCGGGCCATTTCAAGCACCGCGGCGAGCACGCGTTCCAAGAGCAAGAAAACCATACCCACAAGGGCAAACAGCGACGCGACGAGGTGCGCTGTCCGTACCGGAGCCAGTCCTTGGATTTTCTTTTCTTCAGTCATAATCTAATGGAGTTAATAGTTCCTAGTTACTAGAATATCTTATACCAAAATGCTTCTTGATGTCGTCTATGCTAGTAACTAGTAACTCAGAACTAGGAACTTCTACGCTCTAAGTTCTAATTTCACATCCTACATTTTATTTCATTCCGGCGAGTTCCTTCGCGAGCTTCTTGGCTGTGGTAAAGTCCGCCTTGCCCGTACCGAGCTTCGGGACCTTCTCGACGGCAAAAGCAGCAGCCGGAAGCATGATCGGCGGGAACCCGCTCGCGCGCAGTTCAGAAAGCACGTCCTTCGGGTCCTTTTCACCCTGGTAGAGGAGCACAATCTTTTCGCCCTTCGCCGAATCCGGAATCGAAGTCACCACGTAGTCGCAGCCTTCGAGCACCGGCGTATCCTGAATCTTCTTCTCGACAGCACCGAGGCTCACCATCTCGCCACCAAGCTTCGCGAAGCGGCTGTAGCGGTCCACGATCGTGAGGAAGCCGTCCTCGTCGAGGTAGCCCTTGTCGCCCGTGCGGTAGTAGCGCTTGCCGCCAATCATCACGGTCACGTCCTTCGTGCGTTCCGGATCCTTGAGGTAGCCCACCATCACCTGGCAACCGCCGATGAGGATCATGCCCGCCTCGCCCGTCGGCAGAGGTTCGTTCGTATCCGGATCCACAATCAGGAACTGCGAGCCCGGGAGCGCCATGCCCACGGTACCCGGCTTGTTGTTCACCTGCATCGTCATGTAGTCGCTGTGCAGGTTGTTCTCGGTATTGATGGATGCCACCGGAGCGGTTTCGGTACAGCCGTATCCTTCGTAGATTTCCTTGCCGAACTTGAGGCGGAATGCGGTCGCAAGTTCCGGACGCAATGCTTCGGCACCAGCGATAATCAGGCGGACATACTTGAGCGCCATCGGGTGCACGTAGCGGCTAATCGTAAACGCACGCAAGAAGGTCGGGGTCGCGACGAACGCCGTAACGCGGAATTCCGCACATACGCGGGCCATGGTCTTCACGTCGGTCGGGTCGGCAACCGTCACGATGGGGCAACCTTCGGTAAGGTTCAAGAGCGTAGTCACCGTGAGGCCGAAGCTATGGAACAGCGGGAGTTCCGAAAGCATCACGTCGTTGCGCGTCACGTTGAAAATACAAGCGAGCTGCTGGATATTGCCCATCAGGTTCCTGTGGCTCAGCATCACGCCCTTCGGGGTACCTTCAGAGCCCGAACTGAACATGATGGCGGCAATGCTGTCGAGGCTCACGCGCTTGCGGAACAAGAACTTGATGAGCCATGCGGGCGCAATCATGCAGAAGAACATGTAGAACGCGATCTTCGCCTTCGGAATTTCCTTCATCAGGTCTTCGGCGTAGAGCAGGTTCAGGTTCTCGCCCGCTATCTTCGAATAGTCGTTTCCGCGGCCCTTGAGCTTTTCAACGAACATGCGGCTCGAGACGACCGTCTTCACGTCGGCGCGGGCGGCACAGAACTTCACGTTGTCGACCGACGAGGTGTAGTTCAGGTTCACGTTGGTCTTGCCACAGAGCCAGAGCGCGAGGTTCACAATCACGCCCGCCGGAGAAGGCGGGAGCATAATGCCCACGTTCTGTTCTTCGGGCCCAACCTTTTTCCTCAAGAGCTTGCTGAACGCGATAACCGCGCCCATGAGCTTGTAGCCCGAGAAGTGCCCGCCGTCCGGATTGTAGATGGCAGGGCCGTTCTTCACGTACTTCTTGTACGTCTTGATCCAGGCGTCGCCGACCGGCTTCACGAACGAGACGGAGTAGTTCCAGGCGTCGATGGAAATCTTGCGGATGATGGCACGAACCTTGTTCGCGGGCGTCGTCGCATCGATAGGCGCACTGAAAGCGATGGTCACGGTACGTTCGGCGCTCGCGCCGTACATGTTGGAGCCGCTGTAGCTGAAGTTCGAGCCCCAGAGGCCCTGGATGTAGAACGGCACGACGGTCGCATCGGTACCTTCCACCGCCTTGGAATAATCTATGCTGAAGGGTTCAACGTGCGGGGAACGGGAAACTTCGCCCGTCGGGAAGATGACCACCGCATGGCCTTCCATGAGGCGGTCGTGAATCTTCTTCATCGCCTCTTCGGGGTGGCGGTTGTCTATACGGATGCTTCCCAGGCGCTTGAGCATGGAACGCAGGTACCACTTCTCGAAATGGTCCTTGTTGCTCGCGATGCACAGCGGGCGCGGGCAGGCCATCTGCACCATGGCCCAGTCGATGAAGCTGTGGTGGTTACCGACCAAGAGCACCGGTCCGTCATTCGGGATATTGCCCACATTGAGCACGCGGATCTTGTAACGGCTAAAGACAAGGCGCAAGAGCGAGCGGACGAGGGCCTGCGGAAGGTTCGAAATGGACCAGTAGAAAACGCCCACCGATATGACGGCCAGCCCGATGAAATAGTATTGCGGCTGTATGTCCGTGTAACGCACCATAGTAGAATACACGAACAGGAACACCACAAGTACTAGCGCCTGGATAAGATTCGCAAGCGCAAGCACCCAGCCGGAATTGTTGGGGCGCGTGTTGTACTGCAGAAGGGCGTTCACCGGCACGAGGAACATGCCCCCGAAGATACCGATGGCGCTATAAAGGATAGACAGGGCAACCGGATGCACCATGAACGGGATGAGGAACATGCAGATGGAAGCACCGGCCATGCCGAGGGGGATAAAGCCCGTCTCGATGAAGTCCTTGGAATTGTGGGCGGCGATGATGGAGCCCACCATGAGGCCAACGATGGTGAACGAGAGGAAATTCTGGAGCGTGGCTACCGTCTGGGAGCCGGACACGTCCTGGAACATGAGGATGAACACCTGAGCCATGGCCCAGAACATCGAAAGCGTAATGATGGTGGCACGCAGCGTGCGGTGGCGCCAGCCGAAGCTCAGGCGGCGACGGGCCACGGAGAACTTAATGTTGTGGTCTTCGTACTTGACCTTCGGCACGAGGAAGCTCGCGACCGTACCGAGGACGCTCACGCCCGTCAAAATCCACGGAATGACGACGGATTTCGAAAGCAGGAAGCCCACAGCCTCATAACGGACGAGCGATTCCAAGTCGATGAGGTTAATACCCACGATGACAAGCCAGCTCGAAGTAATCACGCCGATAATGGAGAAAATCTGCAAGAAGGCGTTAGCATAGCTCAAGTTGTGGACGCCGAACATCTCGCGGACAATCGCATACTTGGCCGCACTGTGGACCGCGAATCCGGAAGAAAGCCCGATAGAAAGCCAGAATGCGACTCGCGGGCAGTTGCAGGAAACCAGAACCGCCTGGGCAATCACGAACGCCGTCATGAACAGCGCAGACCAAGCCAGAATCTTATTCTTGGAGAACCTGTTGGTAAAGAACCCGGCGGGCCATATCATCAAAACGTAGGGCGCGAGGAAAAACACCTGCAGCATGAACGTCTGCCATATCTGGCCAGTATCCGAGTCGGAAAAAGAGCCCGAGAGAATTTTCTGGGCATAGATGAACACACCACACTGTACGAAGGTCATTGCGAGAATCGACAGGAAATAGCGGATAGATCCTTTAACTTTCCACATTTTTGCACCTTTATAAAATCGGGTAGGAAAAAACGTGACGTAAAATCTAGAAATTCTCGGTGTTTTCCCCAGTGAAAAAGGGCCGTTATCGGCCCATCAGCTTCTCGATTTCGGCAATTTCCTTCGGAATATGCTTTGAAACATTTATAAAACCACTTTTTGTAACAAGAAGGTCATCTTCTATGCGGATGCCTATTTGCGCAGTAATACGCCTGCCGCCAAATACGCCCGAGAACTTGCCGTACAATCCCGGTTCGCAAGATATGAGCATACCCGGTTCAAGGACCACGTCGAGCGAGCGCGAGCCGGGGTCGCCCTCGTGAATCTGCTCGCCGATAAAATGGCTCACCCCGTGGGGGCGCCTGTCGTACAGCAGTTCATACGAACCCTTGGCCCCCTGCACCAGCCTAGTTTCTAGTTGCTCCATTATATAATCCCAGGGAACCTGCCCGATATCCCTCAACGAGACCCCGGGCTTCACGAACTTCTGGTATTCCGCGGCAGAATCTAGCACAATCTGGTACAGGAGCTTCTGCAGCGGGTCGAACTTGCCGTTTACCGGAACCGTACGCGAAATGTCGCTGTGGAGCGAGCCCATGCGGATACCGAAATCCAGCAGCACGAGTTCGCCAGAGACGAGCGGCTCGTCCTTTTTCACGTAATGCAGGCAGCAGGCGTTCTTCCCGCAGGCGGCAATCGTCGGGAACGCGAGGTCGCCGTCGCTCCGGCGCTGCATCTCGTAATCGAGACGCAGCGCAAGCTCCCGCTCGTTCCTGAATTCAGCAAACATGGGCAGCACCGTACGGAAGGCCTCGTCCGTCACCTTCTGCGCGGCCTCGGCATCCGCGATACGCTCGGGTTCGAGCGGGAGCCGCAACTTCCAGTGCAGAGCGGCGGCGCTCCTGAGCGAAATTCCAGTCCCGCGCAGGGACTTGAGCATAGACTTCCTGAACCGGTCGTTGTGGTCGTCCCTGAACTTCTCGAAATAGTAGGCGTAGGCATGCCCGCCCTCCGGGAGACGGGAGACGCGCAAGGCTATTTCGTCCCAAAGCTCGGATTCACTACGCACGTCGGCGATTCCCGTAACCTTCGCCACATCGCTGTCACCTTCCAGGTACCCGAGGCGCTTGCCGTTCCAGAACTCCCTGAACGGATCCTTCGGCGGCACGAAAAGGATTTCCTCGCCCGTCGCGGGGTCGAGCAGCAGATAACAGCCCGCCTGGTTGATGCCCGTGAGAAAAAGGAAGGCCGGTTCCTGGATAAACCGGTTCCAAGTCTGCACGTAGGCCTCCTCGGAACCCGGATCCGCGGGGATACCGGCTATCACACAAAATGAATCAAGCTCCTTGAGCATCGCCTTGCGGCGTTTCCTGTACAGATTTCTCGAATTGTAGCGCGGAGAATCAATAAAAACTTGTGAATAAGGCCTGGAAATCGCTTTTGATGCCATTTTATCCTCTAAGTAAGTAAAATTTCGCTATAAATTTACCATTTTCGCTAACCTTCCACATTAAAATATTATAGATTTTAGGCATCACAGACTAGAATGGAGCCTGAACAAAATGTCTCTTACAAAAAAATGGAAACTTATCCTCGCCTCTCTCTCCTTTGCATTCTTTACCGCATGTGCCGGCGGATCTAACGGCGGCAGCAGCGAAGGCTATTACGCCGATGACGAAGGTACGGAAGAGGTTTCCGGAAGCGGCAGCACCAGCAAGAAGAAAGCTTCTGCCCCGAAGGAAGTTATTGATGAAAACAAGCTGAAGAAGACCGAAGACGAAGCTATGGCCGCTAACGAAGAAAACCACAAGCTCCGTAAGGAAATCTTCGATGCCAAGAACAAGTTGGGCATCCCTGTGGAACGTCCCGACGCCGAGTAGGCAGTTTGGAACATTATTCCATCTCAGATAACCTGAAACGCGTTGTTTCAGGTGAAAACGAAACGGTTTTCCGCTTATTGGAGAGCCGTTTTTGTGTTGAAATACAGACCAGGCTTCCGGGGCTATCGGTCAAGACGACCGACAAGTCGGACGTCCACGGCCTGTTTTCCGTGCTGGACCAGCTGAAATTCATCGCAAAACGCGGTGGCGTGCTCACAGCGAAAGAAGTGGACCGCCTCATCGGGCAACCGGAACCGGGGGAACCCGTAGATCTGGAAGCCCTGCCGACGGCGCCCATCCTCAGGAACAGGTTCGGCATCGCCATCACGGCGAAGACCCGCTCGCAGGCCGAACTGGTCAAGGCGGTCGACAAAAACGACATCATATTCGCGAAGGGCCCCGCCGGCACCGGCAAGACGTTCCTCGCGGTGGCGCTCGCCGTCGCAAGTCTCGAAAAACGCGAAGCCGAGCGCATCTGCCTTGTCCGCCCCGCAGTCGAGGCGGGCGAATCCCTCGGGTTCCTGCCGGGCGACCTCAAAGAGAAAATCGCTCCTTACCTGCGCCCCATCCATGACAGCCTCTCCGAACTTCTGCCAGCCGAAAAACTCCGCCGCTACGAAGAAACGGGGGCCATCGAAGTCGCACCGCTCGCCTACATGCGCGGGCGCACGCTCAAGCGCGCCTTCATCATCCTGGACGAGGCACAGAACACCACCAAGGCGCAGATGAAGATGTTCCTCACCCGCCTAGGCCCCCACAGCAAGGCCATCATCACCGGCGACACCTCGCAGGTCGACCTCGCGAAGGGCGAAGAATCGGGCCTGAAGCATGCCATGCGCATCCTTTCGGGCATACGCGGCATCGCGCAAATCGAATTCGACAAGACGGACGTTCTCCGCCACCACCTGGTCAAGGACATCCTACAAGCCTACGAAAACAAGGAAAAGTGAAATGAAGAAGAAGCAGAAAAGAATCCATCTCGCCATCGGGTGGATACTTATTACGATACTGGCCATACTCCTTTTCCCCGATAAGAACATCGCCCTGCAGGCGGAACACCCGCATTTGGGCCAGCTGAGCACGCGCACCATCGTCTCGACGCTCAAGTTCGACATTCCCAAGTCCAAGCAGGAAATCGAGGTCGAACGCCAGCGCGCCGAAGAGAAGGTGAACGCCATCTTCGGGTACAACACCGACGAGACAAACCGCATCAGCGAAGACCTCAAGCAGTACCTGCAGAAACTCGCGCAGTACGGCTACCTCCAGGCGCAAATCAGCGCGAACGGCGGCAACGCAGAAAGCAACGACTCCCTGCAGCGCAAGGTGCAGCAGGCCAGCCGCATTTACGAGACCCTCAAGCAGCGCGTCTCCGTCACCGCCATTCGCCCGCTTAGCCAGAATTCCAAGGCGCGCGATTCCCTGCTCGCCACGTTCAATCGCATGCTCGAGAAGGGCGTCTCCAACACGCTCGTCGCGAAAACCGAGACCGAAGTACAGTTGTTCAGCAACAACTACAACCTGCAGAACACCAAGGCCATCATCTACAACAAGCCCACGGTCTCGCTCATCAAGGACAGCGAAGAAAACACGCTCGAAGTGAGCGAAATCCAGCCCATCCAGCGCCGCGTCGAAGAAGCGTTCAGCCAGTTGCAGCGCGCCTTCCCCTCCGATCAGAGCCTCCAGAGTGCATTCTACGAAATCCTCTACGTATTCACGCTCCCCAACGTATTCTACCTCGAAAAGGAAACGCAGGCCCGCAAGCAGGAAGCCCGCGACAAGGTCACCCTCATCAAGGGCATGGTCCCGCGCGGCGTCGAAATCGTCACGCAGGGCACTCCGGTGACCAAGGAAATCCTCGAAAAGCTCGAAGCCTTCCAGCAGGCGCAGCAGAAAGAAGAAAACGCCCGCACCCTCACCGCCCCTTACGGCCAGGTGCTCGTGTTCTTCGTGTGCATCACCATCCTCTTCTGCTTCTTCGCGTTTTCTTCGTCCACCAAGACGCTGCGCACCCCGCGCCAGCTTTGGAGCCTCATGGCGCTTCTGGCCCTTCAGCTCGTCGCCTTCTGGCTCATGCACAACTTCTCGGACAGCCTCAACAAGCTCAACGTGATGCCGCTCCCCGAAGGAATCGACATCATGTGGCTGTACCCGTTCGCCATCACGCCCGTCATCGCGATGGTGCTTTACGAACAGCGCATCGGCATCGCCTTCGAGGCGTTCTCCTCCATATTCTTCGGCATCCTCAACGGCTACGACCTCGCGGCCATGGTCACCGTGTTCGGAGTCCTCTCCGTCCTCACCTACCCGCTCATCCGTATCCGCTACCGTATCCAGTTCGTCTGGTCCATGATGGCCGGCGTAATCGGGCTCGCCTGCGCCATATGCATCATGTTCCTGCTGCGTAACCGCATGGGATTCACCCCGTTCTACCAGACGCTCATCGCAGGCTCCGTGAATATCATGATTTGCACGGCCATCGCGTCGGTGTTCTTCATCCACCTTGTCGAGCGCATTTTCGGCATCACGACCGTCCTTACGCTCATGGAAATGTCCGACTTCAACCGCCCAGCGCTCAAGCGCATCTCCGAGCTTTCTCCCGGCACGTTCCACCACAGCATCCAGGTGTCCAACCTCGCCGAAAAGGTCGCCGACAGCATCGGCGCCAATTCGCTCCTGGTGCGCGTCATGGCGCTCTACCACGACATCGGCAAGACCATGCGCCCGGAATACTTCACCGAGAACCAGAAGCAGGGCGTGAACCCGCACAACAATATCGATCCGGAACACTCCGTGAAAATCATCGTGGGCCACGTGGTGCAGGGCAACGTGCTCGCCAAGGAATACAAGCTCCCCGACATCGTCACCGCAGGCATCAACGAGCACCACGGCACGACGCTCATCCAGTATTTCTACCACAAGGCGGTCGAAAACGCAGCCGCCGAAGGCAAGACCGTCAACGAGGCGGATTTCCGCTACAAGGGCCCCAAGCCGCAGACCAAGGAAACCGCAATCCTGATGCTCGCCGACATCATCGAGGCCACCAGCCGCTCGATGACCGACCAGAACCAGGAAAGCCTCGCCGACATGATCCACAACACCATCCAGGGACGTTTCAATGAAGGACAGTTCAACGAGTGCGACCTTTCCATCAAGGAACTGTTCAAGCTCGAGAAGGCCTTCTTGCACAGCCTGGACGGCACGTTCCATACCCGCGTCAAGTATCCCGGCCAGAAGTGACAAAGATGCGCATAGCTCGTCTTTGTCATCCTGAACTTGTCAAAGGAAAAGTTCCTGCGCGCTAGAAAAAAATTTTCTCAAAAAAATTGCAAAAAAAGCGCTTTTTCACTTGACAAGAACGGAATACATTTGTATATTTGGCACGTTGATTGAGAAATCAGTCACAACCACTCTGGGGTGGTAGCTCAATTTTGGTTAGAGCACCGGCCTGTCACGCCGGAGGTTGCGAGTTCAAGCCTCGTCTATCCCGCGAAAAAGTCCTCTCGAAAGAGAGGACTTTTCGTTTATTGAGCAAAGCGAAATAAACCAAATATCCACCTTCGAAAGAAGGTCTTTTTCGTTTATTGAGCGAAGCGATACAAGCCTAAAAAGCTCTATTACATACCAAGGCATATGCTCCGCTCATTTAGTATGTAAAGCGAATGGGCTCTCCAATAGGCTTACATACTAAACGCCTAAATACTTGCCGCTGGTATGTAAAAACACGACTCGACAACATAGAAACAGGCCCAAAAGCAGCATTGCGGCCCCGTCATCCCTTCTTTTATCTCAAAAAGCACCCTCCAGGCGCACAAAATTACATACCAAATGGGTATAAAACATCGATTAGTATGTAAAGGCTAAAAACGCCCTCCCCCACACACTACACATCGCGACTTCCATAAAGAAAAACCCGCGCAGGTTCACTGCACGGGTTTTGTCAATTCATTCAAGAAGGAAGATTACCTTTTCTTCTTTTTCTTCTTGCCCTTTCTGTCGTCCTTAGCGGGCTTTTCTTCTTCCTTCGGTTCTTCAACCTTCGGAGCCGGCTTCGGAGCGTTGCCACGCAGGTCCTTCATCTTGAAGGTAACGTTGACTTCGGCGGTTTCGACCTTGGAGTAGACTCCACCCGGATCCTTCACCTTGAAGGTGAATTCATCGAGGCCGGAGAATCCGCGGTTCGGCGTGTAGGTGAAGCTACCGTCGCGCTCGTTCAGCTCAATCTTGCCGTTGCGCGGACGCTGCACCAGCTGAACGGCCACGGGCTTTTCGCCATCGGCATCGGAAACGCCATTCATCAGGCCTTCAGATGCGGTCACCTTGAGCATTTCGCCTTCCTGGGTCATGTAGGTCTGGGACTTTGCCACCGGCGGGTCATTCACAGGAATAACCGTGAAGGTAGCAGTCTTCTGGGCCTTAGCACCTTCCGGGTCGGTCACCGTGAACGTGATACGTTCCGGCTTGCCGTTCCAGTTTTCGTGCGGCTGGGACACAGTGAGGATCCTCTTGAACTTGTCGTACTTCACCTGCAGGAACTTGTTGCCAGTCCAGGTCCACTTGAGCTCTTCAGGCCTGTGGTCCTTGTCGCGGGCATACTGATCGGTCTTGATGGTAGCGATAACGCCTTCATTGTCATCTTCCCTGATGGTGAAGTCCTGGATATCGCGCATCACCGGAGCGGAGTTCACGTGCTTCACGACGAACTTGACGACGGCCTTGTCCATTCCGCCTGCCGGGTCCTGAGCCATGAACACGAGGGTTTCTTCGCCGAACCAATCCTGCCTCTTGGGCTTCACGACGGCTTCACGACCGCCAGAAATCATCACGTCGAGATTCTTGGCGCCGGAGACCTTCCACTTGATTTCGTGCGGCTTGTGGTCGGGGTCAGTCACGTACTGGTCGAGCTTGATAGCCTTGAAGGACTTGCCTTCGAGGGTTTCCTGGCCCGGAATTTCCTGCACGACCGGCGGGTCGTTCACAGGACGCACGGTGAACTTCACCTTCACGGAGGCCTTTTCACCAGCCGGGTCGAACACGTTCACGGTCACGGTTTCGGTACCATACCAGAACTTGTTCGGGGTCTCGGCGGTAAGCACGCCCTTGTCGCTGATTTCAAACTTCATTTCATGCTTGACCGGTCCATCTTCGGGGTCGACAGGCTTAGCCTTCTTGCCCTTCTTGGCAGGAGCGGCCTTGGCACCCGGGACGTCGTTATCGAGAGACCACTTGAGATCTTCAAGCTTGTTGTCCGGATCGCTCACGACCTTGCTGAAGTCGAACGGCTGGAACTGCTTCTTTTCGTCGATTACGAACGGCTGCACCGGCTTGAGTACCGGAGGATCGTTGACCGGAGTCACTTCGAAGGTTGCGCTCTTGGAAGCAGAAGCACCGGACGGATCCTTCACGGTGAACGTGAGGGTTTCCTTGCCGAACCAGTTCGGGTTCGGGGTCACCACCATGGCGCGGCTGCCCTTGATGTCAACCTTCAAGTCCTTGTTGCCGGCAACAGACCAGCGGAGTTCGGCAGGCTTGTTGTCCGGGTCTTCGGCGGCCTTCGAGAGGTCGACCGGAGCGAACTTTTCCCTTTCCTTGATCTTCTGGCCAGGAATGAACTTCACGACCGGCGGGTCGTTCACCGGAGTCACTTCGAAGGTGACCTGCACAGTGCCCTTAGCGCCTTCCGGGTCAATCACGTCGAGCTTGACCTTTTCAGTACCGCTCCAGAACTTGTCCGGAGTAGAGACAACCAGTTCCTTCTTCGCATTCACGGAAGCCTTCAGAGAGCGGGTAGAGCCCACTTCGAACTTGAGCGCGGCGAACGGATGATCCGGATCAGACACGAACTGAGAAAGATCGATCGGCTTGAAGTGTTCCTTCTCCTGGATGGACTGGGTCGGAATCGGCTTGATGACCGGAGCGTCGTTCACGGATTCCACGAGGAAGTTCACCGTCTTGGAGGCCTTAGCGCCTTCCGGGTCGGTGACCGTGAAGGTCACGTTGCGTTCGCCATGCCAGAACTTGTCGGAAATGTTGATGCGGGCGATGTTCCTGCTGTCGATTTCCACCTGGAATTCGTCAACCGGAACCGGTGCCGGAGCGGCCTCTTCGACCTTCTCTTCCTTGGCGCCCTTCTTGCCCTTCTTCGCGGGCTTCTTGGGCTTGACTTCCTTCTTCGGAGCGGCGACAGGGCCGACCTTCGCGACAGTAGCCGTCCACGTGAGCTGTTCGTTCTTGTGGTCGGGGTCACGCACAAACTTGTTCAGGTCGATTTCCTTGAACTGGCCCTTTTCCTTGATCCTCTGGCCAGGAATGTCCTTCATCTCAGGAACGTCGTTCACCGAGGTAATTTCGAAGGTCACCGTCTGCGAGGTAGCGGCACCATCCGGGTCCTTGACTTCCAAGACCATCGTCTCGGGTGCGCACCAGAAGTACTTGTCCGGAGCGGAGACGGTAAGGATGCGGCTCGGAGAAATTTCAGCCTTGAGCTTCTTGTTGCCAGTGACAGTCCAAACGAGTTCGTTCGGCTTGTTGTCCGGGTCCTTCACGAATTCGTCGAGCTTGATCTGCTTGAAGTTTTCCTTTTCCTTGATCTTCTGGTCAGGAATCTTCTTCGCAAGCGTCGGCGGGTCGTTCACGCGGGTCACTTCGAAGGTCATCCTGTGGTTAGCAGAAGCGCCTTCCGGGTCGGTGACGGTGAACGTGAGCATTTCGCGGCCAGACCACTGCGGATCAGGCACAGAAACGATGACGGTGTTGTCCTTGCGGATATCAACCTTCAGCTGCTTGTTGCCCGAGACACTCCACTTGAGGCTGGTGGCCGGATGGTCCGGATCAATAGCGAGGTTAGCAAGGTCGATCGTCTTGAAGCGGCCGCCTTCGCGGATGGTCTCGCCCTGCGGAGCCTTCTCGGCAATCTTCGGCGGGTCGTTGATAGAACGCACTTCGAAGCGTGCGGTCTTCGAGGTCTTGGCGCCTTCCGGGTCGGTCGCGGTGAACGTGATGTTCGCGGCACCGTTCCAGAACTTGTTCGGGATTTCGATGGTCGCCACCTGGTTCGCATCCACGCTGACCTTGAGAGTTTCAACAGCCGGAGCCTTCACTTCGGGTTCGGCCTTGGCCTTCTTGCCCTTCTTCGGGGCCGGTTCGGCGGAAGCGAGCTTGGCGGGCTTCACTTCGAAGCTCCACTTGATATCAGAAGCCTTGTGGTCCGGGTCCTTCACGAGGTCGCCGAGCCTAATGGTCTGGAACTGCTTCTTCTCGTCGATGGACTGATCCTTGAGTTCGCGCACGAATTCAGGAGCGTCGTTCACGGATTCCACAGTGAAGGTGACCTTGCGAGAATCGGAAGCGCCTTCCGGGTCGGTGACGGTGAACGTAATCGTCTCGGAACCGTTCCACTGCGGGTTCGGCTGAGAAACGGTGACCTTGTGGCTGCCGTCCATCTGCACCTTGAGTTCCTTGGCGCCTTCAATCTTCCACTTGAGCTTGTTCTTGGCGTGGTCGAGGTCATCGACGAAGTTATCAAGTTCGATAGGCTTGAACTGGCCCTTTTCCTTGATAGTCTGGTTCGCGATATCCTTCATAATCGGCGGGTCGTTGATGGACTTCACCGTGAAGGTGACCATGGCCTTGGCAGCGGCACCTTCCGGGTCGGTCACGACGAACGTGATCTTCTCGGTACCGTTCCACATCTTGCTCGGGGCCTTGACCGTAGCCTTGCCGTCCTTGCTGATGTCGACCTTCAGGTCCTTGTTGCCAGTAACTTCAATATTGAGCTTTTCGTACGGATGATCCGGGTCCTTGATGATGGCCGCGAGATCAATCGGAGTGAATTCCTGCTTTTCTTCGACAATCTGGTCTTCAATCTTGCCGATGGTCGGAGCGTCGTTAACGGAGGTCACGGTGAAGAGCGCCGTGCAGCTGGCCTTGCCGCCTTCCGGATCTTCCACCTTGAACGTGATTTCTTCGGCACCGTTCCAGTTCTTGTCCGGAATGATGATGCGGGCCATGCGGTTTTCCACCTTCACGGACAGCTTCGGAATATAGGTCTTCGGAGCACCCTTCGCCGGCTTCACGTCGAAGCTCCAGGTGAGCTGTTCGGGCTTGTGGTCCGGATCAGCCACGATGTCAGCGAGGTTGATAATCGCGAACTCGCGCTTTTCAGGAATGGTCTGATCCTTGATGGGCTTGGTGAACACCGGCAGGTCGTTCACGGATTCAACGGTGAACTTGACCTTGCGGGAATCAGCAGCGCCTTCCGGGTCGGTAACGGTGAACGTGATAACTTCTTCGCCGTGCCAGAACTTGTTCGGGGCGGTAACGGTCACCACATGCTTGGCATCCATCTGGACCTTCAGGTCCTTGTTGCCGGAGAACGTCCACTTGAGCTTGGAGTTGTCGTGGTCCTCGTCCTTCGCGAAGTCATCCAGCGCGATGGGCTTAAACTGTTCCTTCTCCTTGATCTTCTGGCTTGCGATATCCTTCATGACCGGCGGGTCGTTGATGGACTTCACCGTGAACACGGCGTCGCTCTTGGCAGCAGCGCCTTCCGGGTCGGCAACCGTGAAGGTCACCTTTTCGGAACCGTTCCACTTCGGGTTCGGAGTCTTGATGGTGGCAACACCGTTCTTGTCGATATCGACCTTCAGTTCCTTGTTGCCAGTGACAGTCCACTTGAGCTTTGCAAATTCATGGTCAGCGTCGTTCACGAGTTCGGCGAGGTTCACCGGGTTGAACTGCTGCTTTTCTTCAATCATCTGGTCCGGGACCTTCTTGAGTTCGGGCACGTCGTTCACGGACTGCACCGTGAAGAGGGCCTTAGAAGAAGCCTTTGCACCTTCGGGGTCGGTAACCGTGAAGGTAATTTCGGCGGCACCGTTCCAGAACTTGTTCGGGATATTTACCTTGGCGACGTGCTGGGCGTCGATTTCAACAGAAAGATCGCCGTCCTTGCCCTTCACCGTCGGCTTCACGTCGACAGAGAACGTGAGATCAGAAAGCTTGTTGTCGAGGTCGCGGACCATTTCGGCAAGCTTGATGGGCTGGAATTGACCCTTTTCCTTGATAGTCTGCGGCTGGATCTGCTTCACGAATTCGGGCAGGTCGTTCACGGATTCCACCGTGTAAGCGATGGAGCGTTCGTCAGAAGCGCCTTCCGGGTCGGAAACCTTGATGGTAAGCGTCTCGGAGCCGTTCCACTGCGGGCTCGGCGGAGTCACCTTCATCACGCGGTTCGCGTCGACGACAACCTTGAGTTCGCGGTTGCCGGTAATCGTCCACTTGAGCTTGTCCTTGCCGTGGTCGAGGTCATCGACATACTTGTCGAGTTCAACATCCTTGAACTGGCCCTTTTCCTTGATGGTCTGTTCCGGAATGTCCTTCATGACCGGCGGGTCGTTGATGGACTTCACCGAGAGCTTCATCGTGGTCTTAGCCACACCGCCTTCCGGGTCGGTAGCAGTGAACGTGACAGTCTCGGAACCGTTCCAGAGTTCGTTCGGAGTCTTGAACGTGACTTCGCGAGTCTTCTGGTTGATGTTGACCTTGATGTCCTTGTTGCCGGCGACTTCGACCTTCAGCTTCGAGATGTCGTGGTCCGGGTCAGAAAGGTATTCGTCGAGAACGATGGAAGAAAGTTCGGTCTTCTCTTCGACTTCCTGGTCAGGAATCTTCTTGAACACCGGCTTGTCGTTGATGGAGCTTACCGTAAGGGTAACGGCCTGCTTGATGGAAGCACCTTCCGGGTCGGAGCAGGTGAACGTCGCCACAGCGGCGCCGTTCCAGTAGGTGTCGGGGATTTCGATAGAAGCGATGCGGTTCTCGTCGATGTTGACGACGAGCGTTCCGGATTCGGGCTCCTTGCCCTGGTGCTTCACGTCGACATCCCAAGAGAGTTCAGAATTCTTGTGGTCAGCATCCTTGACGAATTCGTCAAGCTTGATCTTGGCAAACTGCTTCTTTTCTTCGATGGTCTGGTTCGGGATAGTCTTCGTGAATTCGGGCTTATCGTTCACAGAGTTGACGGTGAACGTAGCCTCAGAAGTGGCGCAAGCGTTAGCCGGGTCGCACACCTTGAACTTGAGCGTTTCGGAACCATTCCAGAACTTACTCGGGATGGCGATTGTGGCAGTACCGCCGGCAATCTTGACCTTCAGGTCCTTGTTGCCAGAAACTTCCCACTTGAGCTGTTCCATCTTGTGGTCCGGATCCTTCACGAGCTGCGAGAGCTCGATCGGCTTGAATTCCTGTTTTTCTTCGATGGTCTGTTCAGGCACGTCCTTCGTGAACTCCGGCGGGTCGTTGATGGACTTCACCGTGAAGGTGGCCTTCGTGCTCACCGCCGCACCAGCGGGGTCGGTCGCAGTAAAGGTAACGGTTTCAGTTCCGTTCCAGAATTCGTTCGGGATCTTGATGTTCGCGGTACCGTACTTGTCGAGGTCGAACTTCAGGTCCTTGTTGCCCGTAATGGCCCACTTGATTTTCGAGACGTCATCATCGACATCGCTCACGAAGTCCGTAAGGGAGATAGATTCGAACTCGTTCTTTTCTTCGATGGTTTGGTCAGGAATCTTCTGCAGCACGGGAGCATCGTTAATCGGCTTCACCGTGAAGAGAGCCGTCTTCTTGTCGGACGCGTACTCGCCGTCGGTCGCAGTGAATGTAATCTTTGCAGAACCGTACCAGTTGGTATCGGGGATGATAATGGTAGCGACGCGCTTCGGGTCGATTTCAACGTTGAGGTCGCCTTCAGCTTGATCCTTGCCCACCGGTTGGATGTCGAATTCCCACAAGATCTGGTCCTTCGGGTGGTCCGGGTCAGTCACGAATTCATCGAGTTTAATCTTGGTAAACTGCTTGCCTTCGTCGATGTTCTGTTCGGGAATGGCCTTCATGACAGGCGGGTTGTTCACGGATTCAACAGAGAAGTTGACCGTCTCGGAACCAACAGCACCCTTGGAGTCGGTAGCCGCAAACGTAATGTCTTCGGAACCGTTCCAGTACTGGTCGGGGACCTGCAGGGTGGCCACATGGTCGTTCGAGATGGACACCTTGATGCTCTTGTTGCCCGATACAGACCACTTGAGCTGCGCGGGCTTGTCCATGTCGTCCGAGACATAACTATCAAGCTTGATCGGAGCGAACTTGCCGCCTTCGTTGATAGATTCCCCTGGAATCCCGTTCACTGACGGCGCGTTGTTTTCGACCGCCGGGGACTTGCCAGAATTTTCCTGCGCAATTACGACAGAGGCTAGAACTCCAGCCGATGCCAAAAGCGCTGTAACAGGCCATTTCATTTTATTCATCTTTTACTGTCTCCCATAATACTGCCACAAGCATCATGAATTTTGCCAAAAAACAAAAACAGGCACGCTTGCTACATGCGTGTTATGCGCTCAAATATAATGCTTTTACTCACGAAAAATCGGCATTTTTAGCAAAAAATCGGCATTTTTTTTATTTTTTTTTGAGAGAAATCTCGTAAGTCATTGAGTATCAACGACTTACGCATTTCAAACAAAATATCGTCCAAATTGGTATAATGCCCCATTTTTTAGGGTCAAATGACAAAATCGCGTAAAAATACTAATATTGGCTCGTATAATACCAAAAATCCTTCAACGTTGGGACAAAACATGAAATTCGTATTTCTCTGCGACGCCAATTACCTTAAGGGCGACCTGGTCAACTTCGTCAATAACTTCCCCACCAACCACGAGCTGGTGACGATGACTTCCGACGACCTGCTGCAGTCCAAGTCCGTCATCGAAGGTACATTCGCGATTCTCGCCGAACGCGCCACCTGGCAGAAGAACTTCAGCCTGTTCCGCTACTTCGGTCTCCTCCCGCTTCTTGAAGTGCTCCCGCTCGGAGTCGTTTCCCGCGGCCGCCGCGGCGAACCCCTCAAGGGCAGAAGCCAGAACAGGAACCAGGAAATCTATTTCAACCCGTCCGCAAGCCCCGAGGAACTCTACCTGCAGGTCGACAAGTTCGTCGCCGCTCCTCCTTCCGGCTTTACGTACCCGAGAGGCTCCAGGAAGGTCTAACCGCCCATGCAGCGGCAGGTTCTCGATTACCTGTATGCGCAAGGCGAACTGGTGATGGCGGTTTTCCCCGGAAGCCGCATTCCCCAGGAGGCCCTTGAAAAATTCGCGCTGGCAATGAACGCTGGCGCGTGTTTTGTTGTTTTCGATTTCACGCGCACCATGAAGGAAAAGGCACCGCTCACGCTGGCGGACCTGTTCACGCGCACGCTCACGAAAACTGAGCTGCAGGAAATCGACGAGCGAAAGCAAGACGGGCTCGTGTTCGGCGGGTTTGCGCCCGTAGATTCCGCCGAGGATTCGTTCCGCAAGTTCTACCGCAATCTCGAATCCATAAAGAAGATTGTACCGCATACGATATGCGTGATGCCCGCGGACGATCCGACCGCGCTCGACAAGAACATCATCGAGATTACGAAGCTCGTGATGATCTCTGCAGACAACGTAAACGACGCCGCGGCATTCATCGAGGATAGCCCGACACTGCAGAAAAAGAACATCCTCTGGCTTCCGGCGAAGTTCCCCGACAAGAAGCGATTCCCGCGCGCAGCGAAGGCCGTCAAGCGCAGTTGCTCGAAGTATGTGGCGGAGCGCAGCAAGTTCGAGGACAAGCCCGAGGCGCTGGCCGAAAGCGTCAAGTACATCTTGAAAGAAGGCATACTGCGCAAGAACCCGATGGAAGGGCTCTCCAGGCTTTTCCGCAACCTATTCCCGTTGTTCCTGCTCATTGCGCTGCTTACGCCATTCATCTACCCGACCAGCATACAAAGTAGCCACTCCAACATGCGCGACCGCATACCCGAAAGGAACAAGCTTTCGGTCGCACCCTCTTTCGACTACACCTTCGACGGCAAGGAGAACCTGCGCCGCATCGCGCGTTACGCCATCGGACGATTCAACGCGGTCATCTCCGACGACAAGATGGTCCGCCAGTACCTCGACGAAACGATAAACGACAACGGTTACAAGGGACAGGGCTGGGAATCGAACGCGCTCGCCACGCCGCCGCAAGGGACCGTCATCAAGTTCTCGCGCCCGAGCAACCTCCCCCGCGCCGCAGCCGATTCCATCGGAGCCGCATGGAAGTACTGGACCTCCATACTTTCGGACAGCGTCGCCTACATCACCGAGTTCTACAACGAGAAAGGCATCGGCGGACGCAAGCACAACGGCATCGACCTGGCATCGAGGCAAGGCGCGCGCATTCTCGCCCCGTTCTCCGCGAAGGCCTATACCAGCAAGAACGAACGCGGCGGCGTAATGATCGGACTCGTACGCGAAAAGGACGTGCTGATCTTTATGCACTGCGACCAACTTTTGTACCTTGACGGGCAAGAAGTTATGCAGGGCGACCCGATAGCGACGGTCGGCATGACTGGGCACACGACAGGCCCGCACGCGCACATTGTAACGGGCGTTATCGACAAGCGCGGCACGAACCGCATCGGGAATGTTTCGTACAAAGTAATAGACCCGATTGCGTGGTATTACAAGTTCAAACCGAACATGCCTTAATAGCGAAACAGCGCATTCAAAAGCCCATTCAAGGCAACAAAAAGCCGCTTTGTGACAGATGTCACTAAAGGTTCCGAAAAACATGGTGACTCAGGTCACAAGAATGGCTTTTTTTTGCTTATTTTCACCGGAAGTAAGTAAATAATTACAAAACCACCATCGCCAAGATATCAACATTTAAATAACTTTGTAACCAGTTTTAGGGACGAAGAGAACTTTAGAGTAAAAACCAAGGAGTTTATCAATAATGAAATCTGGATTTGTGGCCTCTCTCCTCTTCTCTGCAGCAATGTTGGCCGGCTGCTCAGGCATCAAGACACCGACGGCGGATCTCGCCAGCCATGACTCCCGTCATGACATTCCTGCTATCGACCAGATGATCGTCGACATGAAGCAGGACTACATCCAGGCATGCTACATGCCCGTCGCCAAGAGGGAACCGCCCGTCAACGCTTGCCAGACGGAGCTCTTCCAGATGCTCGAACGCCGTTACCACATGAACTACACGCAGAACCACGTGGACATGGCCAGCAACGACCTCTTCTTCAAGGATGTGAATTCCAAGATTACGGACCTCGTGCGCAAGGACCGTCAGGTTGGCGCCGCTGCCCGCAGGGCGTTCGGAAGTACGGACGAGATGATGGCGTACTACCGCGAAGCCTACAAGTTCGAAACGAATTAAGACCGTTCGCGCTTAGTTTGAGTATTAAATTACTCCGGTAAGCGCTCACTCTCACTGCAAAGGCCCGTTAATACGGGCCTTTTCCATTCACAAAAGACCGCTCGTTCGACATTTTGAGTGTCGAGACCTCCGGTTCCTCACTCGCTACCCCCGCAAGGGGGGCCATGCCCACATAAGCGCTGAAGCGCTAAGTGGTCAAAGGTCGCAACCGCCCCAGTTTGATAACTGGGGCTTTGTTGCTCACGGAAGACCGTTCGCGATTACAGACCGAGCACTCGACGTCTCTGGAGCAGAATCTCCGGCAACTCGTGCTCTCTCACTGCAAAGGCCCGTTAAATAAACCTAAGCCGAGTACAGCAGAAACAAGCTTGCTTGTTTCTATTGTTGAGGCGCCGGTTTATGCGATGAAATCGCAATACGGGCCTTTTCCGTTCACGGAAAAGCGCAAACCCGCAGCTGGTAACAACGGTAAACGCTTTGTGACATATAAAAAAGGACATCAACCATTTGCAAATCTATTTTTATTTTTGTAAGTGAGGAAACTATGTCCATCCGCAAAATTTGTTTACCCGCAATAATCCTTTCGGCGCTCCTGCTCCCGGCAAGCGCTTTTATCGCCTGTTCCGATGACCCCAGCAACTCGAACTCCGCCGACGACACCATAGACGATTCCGGCAACGGGGATTCCTCGAGCAATCATCAAAACGCAAATTCATCTTCGTCCGCCCCCAAGGACACGACCATTCTCACGCCTGACGTCCCCCCTCCTGATGGCGGCTACACGGGCACCCTTACCGGCGTATGCGAAGGCCCGTTCCAGGCCGGAGCCACCGTAAAGCTGCAATACCTCTCGGAATCCGACCTTTCGCCGACCGATGATGCGGCAAGCGGCACCGTCTCCGACGAATTCGGCAAATACACCCTTCCGTACTCGGGCCTCCCCTCCTTCGCCATGCAGGAAGTTTCGGGAAAATTCCTGAACATCGTTCAGGGCGATGCCAACGCGACAATGACCCTCCGCTCGCTCATCCGCGGTGTTGACGGCGACACGGCCAACGTGAACATGCTTACCCACCTGGAGGCCCCGCGTATCGCCTACCTGATGAAGGAAAAATCCATGAGCTACGCCGACGCTCAAGGCAAGGCGGAAGGCGAAGTCCTGCGGGCGTTCCACATGCAGAATCATCTTGTTCCGGCGCGCGGTCTTTCCGTATTCGGCAACAGCGCCGCCGACGCGAACCTGCTCACGATTTCGTTCTTGATCACCGCCGACAACGCATCTTCCGACATTCAGGGCATCATAGACGCAATCGCTGCCGATATCGAGAAGGACGGCACATGGGACGACGCCAAAACAAAGGCGCAAATCGCAGACTGGGCGTACATGCAGAGAATGGACGACCTCTCCTACACCCTCGAGAACATGATTCTTCCGCAGGAACTGTCGAACTTCGATCAAAAAGTCCGCATCTTCTGGTTCGAAACGTTCGGGCTCGGCACCTGCGATTCTACCAACCAAGAAGAAATCAAGAAAGCCGTAAACGAGTTCAGCCAATACTACGACAAGAATTTCGTATGCGGAGATTCCATATGGCGTATCGCATCGGCCGCAGTGCTCCAGAACCGCGAAGGATCCGAGCTGTTCGGGGAATGCACCGAAGCGTTGGAAGGAAAGCTTAAAGAATCGGGCGACAAGAATTTCCTCTGCAAAAAATCCAAATGGAAATATGCGAGCGACGAGGAACTCCTGGACATCGCCGTAACAGAAAAGAACGGCGCATGCACCGCCGAGAAAAACGGGAATATCGTCCAACACGAATCCGCTTATGTGTTGTGCCAGAATTCCACCTGGAAAAAATTGAACGTGGTTCCGGTCGACTACTCCAAGGGACGCGCCATGAACGAGAAGCTCGGCCCCGGCATCAACCTGGGCAATGCCTGGGAATCCCAGGGCCAGAAAGGCGCCACGGCCGACTGCGGATGGAGCAACTGCATCAAGGATGAATATTTCAAGATTATCAAGGATGCCGGTTTCAAGTCCATACGCCTCCCCGTCCGCTGGAACTACGATGCCGCGAAGGAAGCGCCCTACACGCTGGATGCCGGCCGACTCGCTGGCGTGAAGGCCGATATCGATCTTGCTCTCGCACAGGGACTCATCGTCATCGTGAACTTCCACCATTACATGGAACTCAACAACTACGCCCTCTACTACGACAACAATCCCAGCGGTTACGACAAGGAAAAGGCTCGTTTCCTCGGAATGTGGGAACAGGTCGCAAGGGAAATGGACGAATACGGCGACGACCAAATCGTGCTGGAAATCTTTAACGAGCCGCATGAAATGAAAAACAAGTTCGTCGATGACCTGATGCTCTCCGCCTACGAAGTCATCCGCAAGAACGCCCCGGGCAAGACAATCATGTTCGAAGGCAACGGATATTCCAAGTTCGCGCAGATTTCGAACGTGAAGCTCCCCGCCGACGGCAACATCATCTTCACGGGCCACTACTACGAACCGTTCGAGTTTACGCACCAGGGTCACGGCTACGACTGCGGAAGAAGGCTGAAGGATACCGACATTTCCAAGATTCCGATGCAGTTCAAGTCTTACGTTGATTCCGCCCTCGTCCATTTCCCCGACATTAACGGCGGGCACATCCCGATGAACATGGGTGAATTCGGCGTTTCGACTTGCGGCGGCAACGGCCCCACCAGCGAAGAGCGCGCGAAATGGACCGACGCGGCCATCAAGGCGGCAGAAAGCTACGGCATGTCCTGGCATTACTGGGGATTCACCGGCGTGGGCGGTTTCGAGGCCTATACGGGAAACTGGAACAGCAATCTCATGGACGTGTTCAGCAAATACCTCTAGATAGCGCATTTTATGGAGTTTGTGCATGGGAGAACCTCGGCAATTGCCGAGGTTTTTTCTATATTTGTGCCGCAATTGAACGGCTCCATTCGGACATTTGCGTAAATGTCCGGACGAGCGCAAAAAAGAGAAAAAATCATGGGAAAATCACTCTATCAGAAGATTTTTGAGAGCCACACGGTAGCAAAGCTCCCGAGCGGCCAGTGCCAGCTCTTTATCGGGCTCCACCTCTGCCACGAAGTCACCAGCCCCCAGGCCTTCGCCCAGCTCCGCGAAGAA